>CAKZQD010000020.1 GCA_937139485.1 uncultured Bacteroidota bacterium
CGAAACACTGTACGTTTCCGTCAATTAGATGATTTATTTAACCGCGTTAAACAACTCGAAAAAAGTGCCAAGGGCGACGAATAGCCAAGTTAGCCTTGATTAAGGAATGTAGTGTGTCAAATCAATTAAACACCATGGATATTAAAGAGATCCTTAAGTATCTACCTCATAGATATCCATTTTTGTTAATCGATCGAGTATTAGACTTTACCGTAGGTGAGCAATTACACGCGATTAAAAACGTCACAATTAATGAGCCATTTTTTCAAGGCCATTTTCCTGTGCAACCGGTAATGCCTGGCGTATTGATTTTAGAAGCAATGGCCCAAGCAACGGGGTTACTCGCTTTTAAAACCTTGAGTACAGAGCCTTCTCCTGACGTATTGTACTATTTTGCTGGTATCGATAAAGCGCGTTTTAAACGGGTTGTAGAGCCAGGCGATCAAATACATTTCCACGTTAAAATGATTAAAGAGCGCCGTGGTATAGGTGTATTTATTGGTGAAGCATTGGTTGACGGCGAGCTTGTATGTTCAGCCGAAATCATGTGCGCACGTAGAGAGATTAAAAAGTGATAGATAAATTAGCGTTTGTTCACCCAACGGCCAAAATCGGTCACAATGTCACGATTGGGCCTTGGACTTATATTGGCGAAAACGTTGAAATTGGCGATAACACATGGATTAGTTCTCATGTGGTGATCAAAGGCCCAACGGTGATTGGTAAAGGCAATCGGATTTTCCAATTTGCGTCAGTTGGCGAAGAATGCCAAGACAAAAAGTATGCCGGTGAACAACCTCGCTTAATTATCGGTGATAACAACATTATCCGTGAGTCTGTGACCATTCACCGCGGTACTACTCAGGATAATAGCGAAACCCGTATAGGTTCTAACTGCTTGTTCATGGCTTATGTTCCTATTGCCCACGACTGTGTTGTTGGCAATAACGTGATTATGGCTAACAATGCTTCAATCGCAGGCCATGTGCATGTTGGTGATTGGGCTATTTTAGGCGGAGCTGTAAACGTACAGCAATTTACCAAAATAGGAAAACATACTTTTATTTCTGGTGGTGGCGGTGTAAATAAAGATGTACCTCCTTATGTAAGAGCAGCCCGTTTTCCATTGTCTTATATTGGTGTAAACTCTGTAGGTTTAAGAAGAAGAGGTTTTGATTCTAAAACAATAAACTTAATTTTAGAAATTTATAGAATACTATTTATAAGAGGTTATAACACCTCAAATGCTTTAAAACTAATAGAAACAGAAATTGAAGATTCTCCAGTAAAAGATGAAATTACGCAGTTTATTAGAAATTCTGTAAGAGGAATTATGAAAGGTTTTGACTCTAACAAATAATTGAAACAATGAATTTAGAAGCAGCTTCAATAAAACGAATTTCTGTGCATTTTGTTGGCAATAAATCTGAAGATGAAGATTTAGTTTTGTCAAAAGAAACATTAGCACTAGATGGATTTACAAACGAAAAATTGACAGAATTTTTCTTGAATAAATTTACTAAAATTCAAGAACGGTATCATTTTGCACATTCTAGTTCTTTAGATTATAACGAAATTTATAATTATACAAAGCATATTTTCTACAATAAAGAAGATTTTCATAATGTTTCTTTGCGTGTAGCACAGCATTTATTTGAATGTTCTGAACACCCAATGGTAAAAGCTGGTGAAGTATATGTTTGCGAGTTTGAAAGAATACAAATAGAAGGAATTTTTTATAGAGCCGTTGGAATATTTAAAACGGAAAACAAATATGGCTTTTTAGAAGTTGGAGATTTTGAAAACAACTTTGATATTGAATATAAAGACGGTATAGATATTAATAAAATGGACAAAGCTTGTTTAATATTAGATACCGATGAAGAAATTGGTTTTCAGGTTGCAATAATAGATAATTTGAAAAGTGGTAGCGAAGCAGCTCAATATTGGAAAGATGATTTTTTAGGAGCAGTTCCTACAGAAAATGAATATTACCAAACTAAAGAATTACTTACTATTACAAAAGAGTTTATAGACAAGCAACTAGATGAAGAGTTTGTAGTTTCTAATACAGATAAGATAGATTTATTGAACAAATCTGTAAACTATTTTAAAGCAGCAGATGAGTTTGTACTCGAAGAGTTTAATGATGCTGTGTTGCAGAATGAAGAAATTCAAAAGTCTTTTAATGATTTTTCTAATAATGAATTTACAGAAAGTTTTGCCATAAATGAAGCAGCGGTAAAAAAGAATGCTAAGTTTTTTAAAAGCGTAATAAAACTAGACAAAAACTTTTCACTTTATGTTCATGGAAGAAAAGAAATGATGGAAAAAGGTACAGATGAAAATGGTCGTAGATATTATAAATTGTATTATGAAAGTGAGGCTTAACCTAGTTTTTTTACCAACTTATAATGCTCTAAACCAACTTCAATAAAAACATCTCCAACTAATTCATAATCTAGTTTTTTATAAAAAGCTAAGGCATTTTTTCTTGCGTGACAATACATTTCTGAATATTGCTTTTCTTTAGCCCAGTTTTCTGCAAATAAAACCAGTTCTTTTCCAATTCCTTTTCCTTGCATTTTTGTTGCTACACAAACTTGTCGCATTTTGATTTTTCCATTTTCTGAAGGAACTAAAATTAATCCTGCTACTATTTCATTTTCTTTAAAATAAGCAATATGAATTTGATCGAATTCTAATGCTAGGTCTTCTTTTGAGAATTTTAAACCAAGCGGTTTTCTGAGGATTTCTTTTCTAAGTTCTAATACTTCATAATATGCGTTAGATTTATATTTTATGACATTAATTTTCACCGCTTAGATTTTTAATATTATAGATTATTATTAGCTTTGTTCAAAATTAAAGAAATGAATTTTAAATTACTAAATCTCTTTTTGTTTTTAGGTGTTTTTTATGTTGGAATAGCCCAAAATGATCTTTTTGAGAACTATAAATCCATAGAACCAAGCGGAGACATACCAAAAGAATTTGTTACAAAATCTTCTGTTAGAGTCGAAGACGAACTTGACGACTTTATACAAGACAGCAAAGGAACAGATAAAAAATATAAGACAGAATTTTTAATAAATAGTACTTTTAGTACACGTAATGTTTTATTGAGTGGAAAGGTTTTGTACAACGATCCTGTTACAAAATACATAAACAAAGTAGCAGATGAAATTTTTAAATCTAATAGCGATTTAAATAAAAATAATTTTAGAATTTATGCATATAAATCTCCAATTGTAAACGCATTTGCTTTTAATGACGGTCTGGTATTGGTAAACTTGGGTTTAATAGCTCAGTTAGAAAACGAAGCACAATTGGCATTGATATTGAGTCATGAATTTACGCACGTAGTAAATGGAGATGCAATAGAATTGTACCTTGAATCTAAAAATATAGATAGAGGAGTAGGCTTGTACAAAAACACATCTTATGATGATAAAATGCTTTATAAAAGTAAATATTCTCAAGAAAAAGAATCTACAGCAGATTTACAAGGTTTAGATTATTACAAAAACACAAAATATTCTTTAAAACCAATAAATGGTGTTTTTGATGTATTGAAATATGCATATTTGCCATTTGATGATATTGCTTTTGATACTACATATTTTGAAACTGAGCATTATTTTTTTCCTACGGAATATACTTTGAAAGAAATAAATCCAATATTGCCAGACGGACTAGAGGAAGAAGATGAAGATGAAGAAATACTAAAATCTCACCCAGATGCAGAAGAAAGGAGAGAAGCCGCTTTAGAACAAATTACTTTGGCAGAATTAAAAGACAAAAGCAAAAAGGTATATATAGTTTCTACCGAAGCCGAATTTAAAGAAATAAGAAATATTTGTCGTTTCGAAATGCCAAGAATGTATTTAATGTATGGTTATTATGAAATGTCTTTTTACAATGTTTATTTATTAGAAAAACTTGGTTTTAAAAATAACGATTATTTAAGAAGAATTAAAGCAAAAGCCATTACACAAATGGCAAGAAAAATAAATTTAGGTGAAAGACCTAGTAAAAGTGAAATTGCATATATAAAAGAAAATCTTCAAGGAGAATCGCAGCAAGTTTATTTTTTCTTAAATTCTTTAGCAAGAAGTAAAAAAGAATTTAATGTATTTGCTACAAAATATGCTTACAAGTTATGGCAAGAAAACCCAAAGGATAAAATACTAAAAGAATTGTATGAAGATATTGCCTATAGAATGTTTGATGCTACAAACATTAAATATAAAAACTTTAAGAAAGCAAAAATAACTGTACAAGAAACTACAAATGACTCTTTAGGAATAGTACACTCAAAAGAAAAAATAGAAGAAAAAGAAAAATCTGAGAAAGAACTTTTGATGGACGAAATACGTGAAGAAAATAGTAAGTACAGTAAAATTGAAAAGAAAGAAGAAGAAGAAAAAATAATTGTTGAAGAGAAGAAAGAAGAACGTAAAAAAAATAAAGATTATTATTACGAATATGCCTTTGCAGAAAATTTAACAGATTCTAAGTTTAGAACTAGCCTTAAAGCTATTGAAAAAAAATATAAACGAGAAGATGAAAAAACACTTACAGATAAAGAAAAAGCAATAGAAAGAAAAAATGCTAAACTCGATAGAAAAAGAGGCTATGCACTAGGATTAGATAAAATAGTAGTCGTAAATCCAGTTTTTTTTAAAATAGAAAAAGACAAAAGTAATTTAGTAAAATCTGAGGCTGGTCAAGAAAAACTTATTACAACAATTGCATTCATAGATAAAAAAATACCTTTAGACATAAATTTATTAGATAATAGAAGCGGAGAAATTTTAAATACAGAACAATTTAACAATGCATCAGTATTAAACGAATGGGTTTCTGAGCAGTTTTTGTATGATGATAATTTAGAATTTTCTAGTATGGAGAAAAATAAAATAAATAGGATAATAAGTGCTTATGATACTAAATATTTTCTTTGGACAGGTGTTGTAGATTTAAAAGATAGAAAAAATTATACAGGATTTTTTAATATTTTGTTTAATATAGAAACTGGTGAAGTGGTTTTTAAATCAATGAAAGAAATGAGAGCTAAAGCATCAAATACGCTTATAAAATCAGAGCTTTACCATGTAATGCATCAAATTAATAAGAAAAGAAAAATAAAATGAGAAAAATTTCAATAATAATCTTTTGTGTTTTTTTGATTAATGTTTCAGCGCAAGTTTCGGGTTATATGGGAAAAAAGTTTTCCGTTTTTATAAACCCAAACATAAGTATACCACATTTAAATGCAGCTAGAAAAAGTATACAACCAGAATTTACTCTGAGTATAGGTACAAGTGTAGAATATATTATTTCTAAAAGCATAGCATTTGGTGTAAAGTATAAATATGCTATGACTAATGCTAAAAATATTAGACCAGATATTAATAGTCTTGTCAGTAAATTTGAAAAAACAAAATTTAGCAGTCATACCGTTGGACCATATTTTAAATTTTATTCCAGAAAAACCTTAGCTCCAATAAGTACCTATTTAAAATTGGGAGGTTTTTTTCAAATATTAAATCAAAAAAATCTAGCTGAACTTAGTAATAATGGCATGAGACCATCATATAAAATCTTTGATAGAAAAGCATTTGATTTTGTAATATGTTTAGGTGTAGGGAAAAATTTTATACTTGCCGACAGAATTTTACTTGGTTTTGAAGTAGAAGCAGGTGTTCCCTTATATTCTCATGGGCGTAATTTTTTAAGTTTCAACGGTTTTGGAGATGTTAATGAAAATTACGATGAATTTGAATCTATCTTTAGAACAAATTTTGCAAATGAAATTCTTAAAGTTTCTTTAAATCTAGGTTTTTTAGCATTTTAAAAATCAATATGAAAATAAAATTACTTCTTATAATATTTTGTTTTAGTTCTATTTATAGCGCTGCCCAAATTTCTGGGTATATGGGCAAAAAGTTTTCTATTTTATATAGTCCAGGAATTAGTATGCCACCTTCAAGTTATACAGGTAATTTTTTACAAAACCCATTCTTTAATATTGGTCACGCAGCTAGTATAGAATACCTTACTAGACCTTCTATTGCTTTAGGTTTGCAATATAGATTAGTTTCAAATAATATAAATAACAGAATTCAATTTGAAAATTACATTGGTTTTGAAGACAAATTTAAATTTACAAGTCACAGTTTTAATTTTTATGGAAAATTTCATTTCAATAAATTTCTTGCACCACTCAGTTCTTATTTAAAAATGGGTTTTGGTTTACAAGAATTAAAGCTTAAAGATTTTATTTTTATAAATGACGAGTTAGTAAATAAAGGTTCGGTTAGTTCGCTAGATTTCAAATTCAATATGTCTATTGGTAAAAATTGGATTATTGCAGACTATTTATTACTTGGTATAGAACTCGAACATGCTTTGCCTTTGTATAGTGCTTCAAGTTATGGTTTTTCATCAAACAGTACAGTTAAAAGAATTTTAGTAGCAAATTCAAGAAGAATAAACAATGCTACAGAATTTGTAAAATTGAGCATTAATATAGGATTTATAGCGTTTTAATATGATGAAAAAATCACTCATAATCATACTTTTAATTTTAAGCTTTAATAATGTAAGTGCGCAGGTATCTGGTTATATGGGAAACAAGTTTTCTGTAATTTATAGTTCAGGAATTAGTTTGCCACACGTAGCTGGTGCCATCGGAAATTCTAATGATTTATATTATATACTCAATCACGCTGTGGAGTTAGATTATGTAATTACAAACAGAACATCAATAGGTTTAAGTTATAAATATGCTAGTAGTTTATTAGAAAACAGTAGATCATTTGTAAATGAATCATTTTTTGTTCCAAATCATAAATTTAGCAGTCATTCTTTTGGTTTACATTATAAAATAACAAAGAAAAACTTAGCACCATTAGGTTTTTACTACAAACCAAGCGTTTATTTTCAGTATTTATTAATGAACGATATAATATTGATAGATTATAAAAACTCTAGTAATTACAAAGCAGTAATAAAGGATTATAAGCAGTTTGATTTTGCTGTTAATATGGCAATTGGAAAAAATTGGCTTTTATTCGATCGTGTATTTATAGGTATAGAATTAAAATCTGGAATTCCAATAGCAAGTATTGTTCGTTCTGTATTTTTTGATAGTGAAACTAGTATAGATTCTGAAATAGGAGTAAATACAGCAGGAAGTATTTACACCAGTAAAATAAATGTACCAACAGAGCTTTTGCAGTTGAAACTTAATGTTGGTTTTTTGGCTTTTTAAGTTAGTATTTATAAGTCTTTCTTACTGAACCATCTTTTCTATAAAATGTCCATTTTCCTTTTCTAATGAAAACGACTTTATTGTATTTATAAACGCCATCAGTTTTTATTTTAACGACTTTTCGTTGATAACTTCCTTGTTCTTTTAAACCTACAATTTCATTTTCAAAGAAATAGTATTCTGTATATAATCCACCGCTTAAATTCCCATTTTCATCAAAAGAAGCTTCAACTAGTTTGTTGTTTAAAAACAATTGCCAAAGTCCAATCTGTTTATCGTCTTTAAACTGTCCTTTGAGTTTTATTTTTTCATTTTTAAAGAAAATAATAGAGTCAAATTTATCTCTATATCCAGGAATTAAAACTTGTTTATCTTCCAAAGTATTAGCATCTATTTGCCAAGTTGTATCAATTCTAAAAAATTGATGCACTTTTGATTTTCTAAGAAGTTTACCATCAATATCATAGTCAAATCGTATTTTATGAGTAGAATCAATAGCTTCGTATTTAACTTTGATTGTTCCTTGTTTGTATTTTTCAGTCTGATTTTCTGCACTTAAATCTTCCCAAATAAAATTTTTAAAAGAAACATCATTTTTATAGAATTCAGTATATTCTCCGTGATAAAAATCACTAATTCCTGATTGGATTATTTGTTCATCTTCAAGCGTCACACCATTTATTTGCCAGAAAGTATCAATTTTGAAATCTTGGTAAACTTCATTAATTACAAACTTTCCACCATTAAAAAAGTAACTATGTTTAGTTTTGGATTTATTTCCATTGTTTTTATAAAAAACACCTAAAGAACCATTATAAAAATACTCTTTTTGATTTTTTGTAATAGTATCATTCCAAAAATATGTATTTGAATAACCACTTTCAGGTCTAAAATCTTTTAGCTCAGTAATTTCAGTCCAACTTTTCTGACTAAAAGAATTAAAGCAAATAAAAAGAGAAGTTATTAGTAAAACAAATCTCATTACATCGGAATATTTCCGTGCTTTTTCCTTGGTAAATTTTTCACCTTGTTTTCAAGCATATCAAAAGCCTTTATCAACTTAGTTCTCGTAGTAGAAGGTACAATTACTTCATCTATAAAACCTCTAGCAGCTGCACCATAAGGATTTGCAAATTTTTCTGCATACTCATCAGTTTTTGCTTGAAGAACATGTTCAGGGTTTTCTGCATCTTTTATATCTCTTCTAAAAATAATTTCTGCGGCTCCTTTTGCTCCCATAACAGCAATTTCTGCTTTTGGCCAGGCAAAATTTAAGTCAGCACCAATATGTTTAGAACTCATTACATCATAAGCACCACCATAAGCTTTTCTAGTAATTACCGTTACTTGTGGAACAGTAGCTTCTGCAAATGCATATAATAATTTTGCTCCATTGGTTATTATTCCATTCCATTCTTGATCTGTTCCGGGTAAAAAACCTGGTACATCTACAAGTGTCAAAATTGGAATGTTAAAAGCATCACAAAAACGTACAAATCTTGCACCTTTTTTTGAAGATTCTATGTCTAAAACACCTGCTAAAACTGCTGGCTGGTTTGCAATAATTCCAACACTTCTTCCACCTATTCTAGAAAAACCAACAATTATATTTTCTGCATAATCTTTATGAACTTCAAGAAATGAATCTTTATCGGTTATTTCTTCAATAACTTCTTTCATATCATAAGGCTGGTTTGGACTATCAGGAACTATTTCGTCTAGCTTAGTTCTTGTTTCGTCTGCCATTTCAAATGGAATTTTTTCTGTTGTTTCTTCACAGTTTTGTGGTATATAACTCAGTACATCTTTTATATTTTGAATAGCTGCCAATTCATTTGCACAAGAAAAATGCGTTACACCACTTTTTGTGCTATGTGCAGAAGCTCCACCCAAATCTTCAGATGTAACTTCTTCGTGTGTAACTGTTTTTACTACATTTGGACCTGTTACAAACATATATGATGTGTTTTCTACCATCATTATAAAATCTGTAATGGCAGGCGAATAAACTGCTCCACCAGCACAAGGGCCCATTATTGCAGAAAGTTGAGGAATAACACCAGAAGCCATTGTGTTGCGATAAAAAATATCTGCATAACCACCAAGCGAAACCACACCTTCTTGAATACGTGCACCACCAGAATCATTTAAACCAATAATTGGCGCACCGTTTTGCATTGCTAAATCCATTATTTTACAAATTTTTTCTGCGTGCGTTTCTGAAAGTGAACCACCAAAAACAGTAAAATCTTGAGAATAAACATAAACTTTTCTTCCATTTATGGTTCCGTAACCCGTTACAACACCATCTCCATAGAATTTTTGTTTTTCCATGTCAAAATCTTTTGCTCTATGCTTAACAAACATTCCAATTTCTTCAAAACTACCTTCGTCCATCAAAAAATGTATTCTTTCCCTAGCAGTAAGTTTACCTTTTTTGTGCTGACTTTCTATTCTTTTATCTCCACCACCTTTTAAAGCTAATTCTTGTTTTTGTTTTAGTAAATCTAGTTCTTTTTGCATATCAGTTTTTGGTTTAAAAAATTCGCTTCACAAAAGTAATTAAAATGTGCTAATGATAGAATGATTTAATGGCTTAATGATTTAATGATAGAATGATAGAATGATTGAATGATAGAATGGTAGAATGATTGAATGATTGAATGAATGAATGAATGAATGATTTTTATTAAACCTGTCATTCTATGTTTGAATATTGATTAAAACTAAAGGTATTATTAAGATTGCAATAAATTTGAATGAGATTAACGCAGTCGTTCCTCCTTTACAATAACTAAAAAAAACGAGTCAAACAAACTGAATACTGCGACTGAATACTGAGGACTAATAAAAGACTAAAAAAGTTCAATAACATTCTCAGGTGGTCTTCCCAAAACAGCTTTGTCTTTATTAAAAACTATTGGTCTTTCTATCAGTTTTGGATTTTCAATCATTATTTCTATCCATTCTTCGTCAGAAAAAGTTTTTCCTTTAAATTTTTCTTTAAAAATAGCTTCGCCTTTACGTAAAACATCTTGTGGTTTTAAGTTAAGTTTTTTCAAAACCGCTTTTAATTCTTTTGCATTTGGAACATCTTTTAAATATTCTATAATTTCTACTTCTACATTCTTTTCTTTAATTATTTGAAGTGTTTGTCTGCTTTTTGAGCATCTTGGATTGTGATATATTTTTAGCATAATTATTTTTTGTAGAATCGCATTACGGTTAAGTTTCCTTCAATATCTTTAATTTGAAAAAAGTAAATTCCTGGAGCTTTATCACTTATGTCAAAAACACTTTCATTTATAGGTTTTTCATAAGTTTTAAAGTCAATAACTTTTCCTAAAGTGTTTGCAATAGATACAGAAGTCAATTCAACTTTAGATTCAAAATTTAGCGTAATTTTTTGAGAAGCAGGATTTGGAAAAACATCAAACTTTGCCATATTTATATTGGTAATAATCCTTTGCTCGGCATTAGAGTTATTAATTTCAGAACTGTTTTTATGCTTTTTAAAAAAATCCCAAATTACATCAATGGCATCAAAATCATTATCACTTGTAGCGTTAAAAAAAGATTCATTGTGCGAAGGTCCAGTAAGTCTATAAAACACCAACTCATTTATAGAACTTCCTTTTCTTTTAAAACTATATTTTAATGTAGAAAAGCCATCATTGGAAATTTTAGACATGTTTATAGTGTCCATTTTGCCTTTAAAATTATTGTTTTTCAGCCAAAATTGCATAAAGGTTTCAGTTTCTATTCCAAATTCGTTATTATAATAAGGTATAGTTTTATCAGTAGTACTATGTATGTTTAAAATAGGAATAACTTTATCTGGTTTACATGTGTTTTTTATTTCATTTCCAATAGTTCCAGCTACAGATGCAAATGCTGCAATTTTATTATTAAGTTCACAAGCTAATCTATTTGTCATAAAGCCGCCCATAGAAAAACCGGTACTGTATATTCTATTTTGGTCTACATTATACCATTTAGAAACAGTATCTATCAACGAACTTATAAAAGCTACATCGTCAATATTTTTATTAGGGTAAATGCCAAGTTTTCCTGCTCCAGAATGCCAAGTAGTTCCAAAATTTGGATCGGAAAGTGCCTGTGGAACAAGCATTATGTATTTTTCAGTTTCAGCTTTATACTTTAAGCCACTAAAATTATTCATGTTTCCACCCATTCCGTGCAGAAATAGAACAACAGGAAGTTTATCTTTATTTGTTTCATAAGATGAAGGAAGGTAAATGTTAAATTCTCTTTTATTTCCATCAAATACATAACTATGCTTAGTTAACTGAGCGTAACTATATGTAGATATAAATATGAAAACAATTAAATAGAGTTTTTTCATAGTTGGGTGTGCGAATAAAAAAATTAAAGATAATAAAAAAATGGTAAGATATTTATTAGTGTTAACTAGAAATTGTTATTTTTTTAAAATATATCCTATGATATTGTTACGAAAATAGATATGTGGATAAGTAGTACTTTTTTTGTGTATTTCTAAGTTTTCGACACTTGTTTTAGCAGTATAATTTACGTATCTTTGTTTCTTTACGGAAAGACTTAATTATAGTCATTTAATGGTATAGTATTAAAAAATAAATACTTAACGAATTTTAAATTATGAGCGAAGAAGAAAAGAAAACACCTAGTTATGGTGCCGATGATATTAGAGCATTAAAAGGTCTTGAAGCAGTAAGAATGCGCCCAGGAATGTATGTTGGTGGTACAGATTCTAGAGCATTGCATCATTTATTAAATGAAGTTTTAGACAACTCTATAGATGAAGCACTAGCAGGGCATTGCGATCAAATTGATATTATAATACACGAAAACAATTCTATTACAGTAAAAGATAATGGTAGAGGAATTCCTATTGGTATCAATAAAGATTCTGGGCTTTCTGCTTTAGAATTGGTAATGACAGAATTGCACGCAGGTGGTAAGTTCGATAAAAACAACTATAAAGTTTCTGGTGGATTAAATGGAGTAGGTGTATCTTGTGTAAACGCACTTTCAAATGTACTAATTGCAAAAGTAAAAAGAGGAGGAATACAAGTAGAGCAAGAATTTTCTAAAGGAGCACCTTTATATTCACCACCAAAAGAAATAGGAAAATGTGATGTAGAAGATACTGGAACTTCCGTTACTTTTTTACCAGATGATACCATTTTTGATGAAGTACTTTTTATTCACGAAAAAATATCTACACGTATTAGAGAAATGTCTTTTTTGAATAGAAAAGTAAAAATGATTCTTACGGATGAAAGAGAAAAAGACGAAAAAGGAGCATTTATTTCTGAAACTTTCTTTTCTGAAAATGGATTAATAGATTTTGTAAAATTTATAGATGTTGCTAAAACACCAATTATTGCAGAGCCTATTTACGTAACTTCTGAAGATGAAGGTGTAGAAGTAGAAGTGGCAATGGAGTACAATACATCATATAGTGAAAACATTGTAGCATATTGTAACAATATAAATACTTACAATGGTGGTACACACGTAAATGGTTTTAAAAGAGCAGTTACACATTATTTCAAAAAATATGCAGAAGCCAATGGATATTTTGCAAAATTGAAGTTTAAAGTTTCTGGAGAAGATTTTAGAGAAGGACTTACAGCAGTAATATCTGTAAAAGTTCCTAGCCCACAGTTTAAATCTCAAACCAAAGACGAAGTAACCAATTCAGAACTTACAAGTATTGTATCTAAGTGTGTAGGAGAAGGAATAGAAAATTACTTAGAAGAAAATCCTAAGATTGCTAAAACAATTATTGATAAAATAATAATAGCTGCTACTGCTAGAAATGCAGCAATTAAAGCCAGAGAAGCAGTTCAAAGAAAAAACGTAATGTCTGGTGCAGGTTTACCAGGGAAACTTTCAGATTGTTCAAGTAAAGATCCTGCTGCTTCAGAAATATATTTAGTAGAGGGAGATTCTGCAGGCGGAACTGCAAAACAAGGAAGAGATCGTTACTTTCAAGCTATTATGCCTTTAAGAGGAAAAATACTGAATGTTGAAAAAGCTATGGAGCATAAAATCTACGAAAACGAAGAGATAAAAAATATGTTTATGGCTCTTGGTGTACGTATAGAAATGGTAGATGGCGAAAGAAAATTAAATATAGAAAAACTTCGTTACCATAAGATAGTAATCATGACGGATGCCGATGTAGATGGAAGCCACATTACCACTTTAATTTTGACCTTCTTTTTTAGATATTTACGCCCACTAGTAGAACAAGGTTATGTATATATTGCACAACCACCTTTATACCAAGTGAAAAAAGGAAAATCTTTTCAATATTGCTGGAGCGAAGAAGACAGGATACAAGCAATAGAAAGATTAGGAAAAGGAAACGATACAAGTGTACACGTACAACGTTATAAAGGTCTTGGAGAAATGAATGCCGAACAACTTTGGGAAACTACTATGGATCCAACAACTAGAACTTTAAAGAAAGTTGTTGTTGATAGTTACACAGAAGCAGATAGAGTATTTTCTACCTTAATGGGAGACGAAGTTCCGCCAAGAAGAGAATTTATAGAATCTCACGCAAAGTTTGCTAAATTGATAATCTAAATAAATATAAGCCTCACATTTTGTGAGGCTTTTTTGATTTTAAAAAAAATAAATAAACTAATGCAATTTTTAAAGAAACATTTTTGGAATATATTTATAATAATATTTCTATTTATTTTATTTGTAAATCCTTTTGGTTTAGGAATGAAAATAAAAACTTCAATCAATAGAATACTAAGTTTTAGTCCTTCTGAAATTAAAGAAGAAAATAGAGAAAAACTAAGTAATTACAACTGGAATTTAGTAACAATTGATAATCAAAATGTCGACTTTACGAATATGAAAGGAGAAGTAATTCTAGTAAATTTTTGGGCAACTTGGTGTCCGCCGTGTATTGCAGAAATGCCATATTTAGAAGCTTTGTATAAAGATTATGGAAGTAAAATTAATTTTATATTACTAGCAAATGATGAAATAGAAAAAGTGAATAAATTTATGCAAGAAAAAGCATATACAATGCCAGTATATTTTGAGCAAAGCACTACACCTAAGCAACTACAAAGTAAAAGCATACCTACCACATTTCTTTTAGACAAAAAAGGAAACATTGTAATAGCAAAAACGGGTTCAGCAGATTGGAATAGTGAAAAGACAAGAACAATAATTGATAATTTATTGACAGAATAAGTATAAAAACGCTTTAAAAAAATTACCTTTACACTATGACAATAGAACAACTGAATATTTTAAAGGCGCGCCTAAACGCCTTGGGGAGGTGTCTTTGACCTTGATGATAGAAGATTTAACGTAAAAGAAAAAGAGCGTATAAGCACGCAAGAAGGTTTTTGGGACGACCCCAAAAAAGCCGAACAAATTCTTAAAGAAATGAAAAAGGATTTGTATTGGGTAAAACTTTATGAATCTACCGAAACAGTTATAGATGATTTAGAAGTATTGCAAGAATTTTATACTGCAGGAGATGTTTCTGAAGAAGAACTAGAAGCTGATTATCAAAAAACTTTAGAGAAAGTTGAAGATTTAGAATTTAAATCTACTTTAAATAAAGAAGAAGATTCGCTTTCGGCTATTTTGCAAATAAATGCAGGCGCAGGTGGAACAGAAAGCTGCGACTGGGCTTCAATGTTGCTAAGAATGTACATCATGTGGGCAGAAAATGAAGGCTTTAAAGTTATTGAACTAGATAGAAGAGATGGCGATGTAGCAGGAATAAAATCTGTTTCTTTAGAAATAGAAGGCGATTTTGCTTATGGATACTTAAAAGGAGATAATGGTGTACACCGGTTGGTGCGTTTATCACCATTTGATAGTAAAAACAAACGTCATACTTCTTTTGCATCTGTTTATGTAACGCCAGTAATTGATGATAGTATAGAAATTACGATAAATCCATCAGATTTGGAATGGGATACATATCGAGCTAGTGGAGCAGGAGGGCAGCATGTAAATAAAGTAGAAACAGCAGTTCGTGTAAGGCACGTGCCTTCTGGTTTGGTGGTAGAATGTCAAGAATCTCGTTCTCAACTTGGAAATAGGGAAACGGCATTAAAAATGCTAAAATCTAGATTGTACGATTTAGAACTTCAAAAAAAGCATGCCATACGGGATGAAGTAGAAGCTGGAAAAATGAAAATAGAATGGGGTTCACAAATTAGAAATTATGTTCTGCATCCATACAAAATGGTAAAAGATGCTAGAACAGCTTATGAATCTACACAGGCGCAATCTGTATTAGACGGAGATTTAATGCCGTTTTTGAAAGCGTATTTACTCTGGGCGCAAAATAATTAGTTTTTTAGCCTTTTAGTACTTAGTAAAAAGTATTAAAGTATAAAACGTCAATGCCAAAATTTTAAAGAATTTAAAGCAATATGTCATTTTTAAACTGAATTTTGATAAAATATTGTTGAGATTACTTCTTTCTAAGTAATTAATTAAAGTATTATGTTATTTGTTAAAGTCATTTTTGTTAAAACTTCCAAATTCGTTTTTGAGAATTAAATAATATTCACTAAATTTACATTAGAAATAATCAGAGCAGCGGCTTTGTCTTTATAAAGAGTGCGCAATTATCTCGAAGGTTAGTACTTAGGTACTCCAAGTCAGATATTGGGAAAGGGAGGATACGCTCCCTTTTCGCGTTTTAGGACTTTATTTTTAAACACAAAAGTTATTTACTATGACAAAAACTGAATTAAAAGATTTGACTTATCATGTAACTGGTGCGGCTATTGAAGTTCATAAAGCTTTAGGACCAGGTTTGTTAGAAAGTGTTTATCATAAATGTATGGAGTTTGAGTTAAAAAGTAGAGGCATTTCTTTTGAATCAGAGCTTATCGTCCCCATTATTTTCAAAGGAAATCATTTGAACTCACAGTTGAGATGTGACTTGTTTATTGAAAAATGTTTGGTTTTAGAATTGAAAGCAGTAGATAAAATGGTGCCAGTTTTTGAAGCACAATTGCTTACATATATGAGGTTATTAAAAGCACCAAAAGGAATTTTAATAAATTTCAGTGTAAAGAATTTGTATAATGAAGGTCAAAAAACTTATGTGAATGATATTTTTAGAAGTTTAGAAGAATAATTAATTTTAACACAAAAGGTACAAAAGAAAGTTAACCAATAAGTAAAATGTTTATGAAGAACTACTCAATTATTATTTTATCTTTTATAAGTCTAGTATCTATTTTACTTACAATATTTCTTTCACTACAAATTTCAACTATGAAAGAAACACTAAATGATAGAGAACAAGTCATAAGTACGTATATAAAAGTTATAGATGCTATCGGAAGAACAAATAATATAGAAATTAATCAATTAAAAAAAGAACTAGAAAAAGACTTTGAGCTAAACAAATATGCTTATGAATGTTGTGACGATGGATTTTTTTATCATACTTTGTTAGATAAAAATCAAGAAGATTTGAGAATATCTGGAAAATATATGGGAGGAGTAGAATTGATAACAGATTCAACAAATAAATTTATTTCAGTAATGATGTATAAACCTTAATTTTTTGTGCCTTTTGTATTTTAAAAAGATTATTTCCTAAAAAAAACTCTAAATCAATAATTTAATTTAAGCTAAAAAAGCGTGTCAAGAAAAAAACTTTTGTGCCTTTTGTGTTAAAAAAAAAGATTACTTCCTAAAAAAATTCAAACCAACCAAACTAACAATAAAAACCAAAAAACTAGCTCCAAAAGCAAATACCCAGCCACCAATAAAGTACTGCATAAAATTAACGTGAATGGTTTCAAGAGTAATGTTTTTCCAAGAAGTAAAAACAACACTATTTTCAACAAAAAAAGCACCGATTTTATAACTCGTATAAATAATTATTGGAATCATTGGTGGAATACTAATATGTGCAACAGCTATGACTAAAACTTTATTCAATCTTAAAAAAATAGCTAAAGGAATACCTAATAATAGTTGAAAACCAAATAATGGCATGATACCTATAAAAATACCAAAAGCTATAGAAAAAGCCTTGCTGATATTCGATTCTTCTGGTTTTATGGCTTCTTGTTTTATAGTATTCCAAATACCATTATTCCAAAGTTTTAAAAGCTGTCTTTTATGAAAATACCATAAAAAAGTAAGTATGGTTAAATAAGTATTTAAAAAACTAATTCTGGTAAAATCTTGAAGCGGTCTAAAATGCGTAACTCTTTCGTTTGGGTCGTATTTTACTTTTACTGGTACTGGAATTACTTTTATGTTTTGCCAAGCCAGTTTTACTTGTATTTCCACTTCAAATTCAAATTTATTGGTAAACAAACATAGTTTTTCAACAGCTTTTAGCGGATATAATCTAAAACCAGTTTGTGTATCAGGCAAATCATTTCCTGTTTGTAATTTCACCCAAAAGTTAGAGAATTTATTGGCAAAAGAATTTTTCCCAGGCATTCCATCTGCTTCAATATTTCTGGCTCCCATAAACAGGGCTCCTGGGTTTTCTTCAAAAGCTTTTACAAAATCTAATATATTTTCAGGGTAATGTTGCCCATCAGAATCTATAGTAATAGCGTGTTCAAAACCTTGTTTCAAAGCTTCTTTGAAACCCATTTTTAAAGCATTTCCTTTGCCTTTGTTTTTTGCATAACCTATGCTTGTAATTTTATCGCCAAATGAAGCTATTATTTTTGGTGTCGAATCTGTTGCGCCATCACAAACTACAATTAAATGATTTGTGTATTGCAAAACGTTTTCAATAAGGCTTCCAATAGTTTTTTCATTATTGAAAGTCGGCATTATTACACAACACTTTAACTCTTCAAGTTTATGTTTGTTTTGTAAAAGTATTTCTTTACTATTGTTCATTAATTTTACTTAGGCTGCAAATATAAATTAATAATCTGTTTATTAAATTTATAAGTATTTGGGCAACTTACTTTCCCATTTTTTATCTTTCCCAAGACAAAAAGTATAGTTCCCATTTGTTAATACTAAATATTGTGCATTAAATTTTATATTGTAATTAAATATTTGCTTAGCCGTTTTATTGTCTATTTTTATTTCTGGTGCTTTACATTCTACAATCATAAAAACTTCAAAATTTTTATCATACACCAAAATGTCAAAACGTTTTTTGAGTTGATTTACCGTAAATTCCTTTTCTAAGGCTATTTTATTTTTATTGAAACTAAGGTCGTAAATTAAATGATGTAAAAAATTTTGTCGAACCCATTCTTCTGGAGTTAGTAAAATATACTTTTTTCTTATTTCATCGAAAATATATTTCTTACCTTTATCTTCTTTAAATTTAAAATTGTATTTGCGATATTGAATATTGATCATTAAAAACAAAGATAAGCTAAATAAAAGGTTATTTTCAAATCAAAATTAGTTTGATAAATACCATAAATCGTAAATTATTAAATCGTAAATAAGTATATGAAAACAAAAAAAGATATAGTAGAAAATTGGCTAGTAAGATATACTGGCGTAGAATTAGCAGATTTTGGAAGGTATATATTATTGACAAATTTTAAGAATTATGTATACAAATTTGCTGAGAACAATGATGTAGAAGTTGTAGGAAAAGATAAAGCCATGCAAGTAGCTACACATGAAAACATAAGTATTATTAATTTTGGAATGGGAAGTCCAAACGCTGCTACAATGATGGATTTACTCTCTGCCATAAAACCAAAAGCCGTATTGTTTTTAGGAAAATGTGGAGGTTTAAAGAAAAAAAATAAACTTGGAGACTTTGTTTTGCCTATTGCTGCCATAAGAGGAGAAGGAACATCAAACGATTATTTACCGCCAGAAGTACCAGCATTGCCAGCCTTTGCACTACAAAAAGCAATATCTACAACCATAAGAGACATGGGCGAAGATTATTGGACAGGTACCGTTTTTACTACAAACAGAAGAGTATGGGAACACGATGACAAATTCAAAAAATACCTAAGAAAAGTACGAGCAATGGCAATAGATATGGAAACTGCAACTATTTTTATTACAGCTTTTAAAAATTCTATACCCGCAGGTGCATTACTTTTAGTAAGTGACCAGCCAATGGTTCCAGAAGGAGTAAAAACTTCAAAAAGTGACGAAAAAGTGACAAAGCATTACGTAGATTTGCATTTAGAAATAGGAATTAATTCATTGAAACAATTAATAAATAACGGATTAACAATAAAACACCTTAAATTTTAATGCAAGAAGCTTCTTCCATATTAGCAGATTTAAAAAAGAAAAACTACAAACCAATATATTTTTTATTTGGTACAGAAGCTTTATATATAGATAAAGTAATAGAATTTATAGAACACAAAGTTTTAACAGAAAGCGAGCAAAGTTTTAACCAAACTACCTTTTATGGAAGAGATTCTGAACCTTCAAACATAGTAGAAGTTTGTAGCAGATTGCCTATGATGAGCAGCCATCAAGTTGTAATTGTAAAAGAAGCACAGGAACTGAAAAGTTTCGATTATTTCGATTCTTATTTTAAAAAGCCTGTTTCTTCTACAATTTTGGTATTTGCCTACAAGCACAAAAAAGTAGATAAACGAAAAACTGTTTTTAAAAATTTATTGAAAAATGAAAATGTAATTTCACTAGAATCTAATGTAATTAGAGATTATGAAGTTGCAGCCTGGATAACAAAATACGCCAAGCAGAAAAAAATTGAAATATCTCCAAAAGGAATACAATTATTGGCTGAATTTTTAGGAACAGATTTATCGAAAATTACACACGAATTAGATAAATTGCTTTTAGTAAAAGGCGAAAATGCTTCAATAAGTGAAGTAGATATTGAAAAAAATATAGGAATTTCTAAAGAATACAATATTTTTGAACTGAATAATGCACTTGGCGAAAAAAATCCTTCAAAAACTTATAAAATTGTTAATTATTTTATTGCAAACCCAAAAAGTTTGTTTTTACCAATGGCAATAGGTACAGTTTACACTTTTTTTACAAAACTATTTTTAGTAAAATATGCTGGAAATGCAGATAGTAGAGCATTGGGTTCTATTTTAAGAATTAATCCATTTATAGCTAAAAATTATTTGCAATATGCCGCTCATTATGACATGAGGCAAATAAAAAATATCTTTGATATACTAAAAGAATACGACTTAAAATCTAAAGGAATGGGAGCCACAGGAGCAACTACACCTGGCGAGCTTTTAAAAGAAATGGTTGCAAAAATTTTAAATTAAAAATTATGAAAAAATACACTTCAATTTTATTATTAGTATTGGTTTTAATGGCTTGTGCTACTACAAAAAATGGCAATACCAAGAATATGAAACTATTAAAAGCCACAAAACAAGGCTATGTTTTAGGTAAAGATATGCAAAATGGAAAATCTGCTGGTGTTGTTTATTCAATGTATTTTGGAAGTAATGGAGGAATAAAAGTAGAAAAAGTTTGGATAGATGGAAAAAATATAGATTTTGACCAAGTAGCTACAGATGCAAACGGCGCCTTTAGAGTTAGATCTACTTTTTATACTATTTTTAAAGGAAATGTAAGAGAAAAAGTAAAAGCGCCAATAGAATATGAAGGCGAAGGATTAATTCAATATAAAGAAAATGACGAAGTTAAATACTTTGTAGTCAAGTCTTTTAAGCGATTTGAAAGCACTCAAGGAAAATAATAATAACTAAGTTGAAACCTTTTTTTTTAACTGCCGTATATAAAGATAAGTAAAATGGTTTCATAGCCAAGTTAGTTAGTTTCAATTTAAAAGGTGTTATTTCGGTAGCACCTTTTTTGTTTTAATAAGCTTAAATAATAAATTCGTTTTATCTTTAAGCAAATTATATTTCAAACTATCATTGTTTCATGTTAAATAAAAGTATTTCAAATTATTTCAATCAATTAAACCTTGATAATCATCATTTTAAAGATTATGTAATTCCATTTGTTGTATTTTGTTTATTTACTTTAGCTTCCATTTTGTTTTTTAATCATTTTCAAGATCAAGCTATTTGGGGCAATATGAAAGTAGCTGGTGGAAATGCCTTTAAGTTTTGCGAACACAATAACATGGGTACAAGTTTAGTACAAACATCAAATACTTGGAGCAATTTAGGTTTTTTGCTTACCGGACTTATAATGCTTTTTATGGGAATAAAAGACACCAAACTAAAAGAAGAAAATAAAACCAATTTACTTTTAAAATATCCAGTTTTCTCTATAATTATTGGAATTTCTATTTTGTATTTATTTGTAGGAAGTTTTTTTTATCATGCTTCTGTTACATACTTTTTTCAAATGATAGATCAAACTGGAATGTATGCTATTTTATTAGGATTTATGGCATATAATGTATTCAGAATTTGGCCTAGTTTTAAAGATAAATCTGGCAAAACCAAAAGCTCTCATCATTGGATAATATTTGGTTTATTGATATTTGATATTTTATTTCTTACCGTTTTATGGAAAATTATAGATATAAATATACTATTTACAAGTTTGGCATTATCTTTTATTGCTTTTTCTGTAGTATATACAAAAAAAACCAAAGCAGAAAAATTTACAAAAGTACTTTTATATGCTGCAGTAATTGTGTATTTAACTTCAATGAGCATTTGGATTATGGATAGAAGCAATATTTTTTGTGATCCACAAAGTTTATTTCAAGGACATGCACTTTGGCATTTATTAAACGCCGTAGCTTTAATGCTAATTTATTTTAGTTACAGATCAGAACACAATATTATTTCAAAATAAACAATAAAATAATTTTATTTATGAAGACTTTGTATATAAATATTAAACAACTTTTACAAGTAAGACCAGAAGGAATATTAAAAGTAAGAGGAGCCGATATGGCAAATTTACCTTTAATAGAAAATGCTTGGCTGCTAACAGAAGATAAAATAATAAAAGACTTTGGAGCAATGGACAATTGCCCACATGATATTGAAAATAAGCTAGATTGTAGTGGTAAAATGATTTTACCTACTTTTTGTGATTCGCATACACATATTGTTTTTGCTGCGAGTAGAGAAGAAGAGTTTGTAATGAAAATAAAAGGACAATCTTATGAAGAAATAGCTGCCGCAGGAGGTGGAATTTTAAATTCAGCAAGAAAACTAGCAGATACATCAGAAGATGATTTATACAAAAGCGCTGCAAAAAGACTAGAAGAAGTTATTTCTTATGGAACTGGAGCAATAGAAATAAAATCTGGTTATGGTTTAAGTTTAGATGCAGAAATTAAAATGCTGAAAGTAATTAGGCGATTAAAAAAGAATTATAATATTCCTATAAAAGCCAATTTATTGGCTGCTCATGCTATTCCTTTAGAATATAAAAACAATAGAGAAGCATATATTAAACTTATTATTGAAGAAATAATTCCTCTTGCCGCAAAAGAAAATTTAGCAGAATATGTAGATGTTTTTTGTGAAAAAGGTTTTTTTACAGTAGAAGAAACCGATAGTATTTTGAAAGCAGGAAAAGCACATGGTCTAGTTCCTAAAATACATGCCAATCAATTAGCAGTTAGTGGTGGTGTGCAAGTTGGTGTTGAAAACAATGCACTTTCGGTAGATCACTTAGAAGAAATTACTGAAAACGAAATAGAAGCTTTGCAAAACAGTAATACTATGCCAACAGCCTTACCAAGTTGTTCTTTTTTCTTAGGAATACCTTTTGCGCCAGCTAGAGATATTATTTCTGCAAACTTAGCTTTGTGCTTGGCTACAGATTATAATCCAGGTTCTACACCAAGTGGAAATATGCAATTTGTACTTTCACTAGCTTGTATAAAAATGAAAATGCTACCAGAAGAAGCTATAAATGCCGTTACTATTAATGGTGCTTATGCAATGGGTGTTTCAGAAACACACGGAAGTATTACCAAAGGAAAGGCAGCAAGTTTTATTATTACTAAACAAATTCCATCTTATGCATACATAGCTTATAGTTTTGGAGAAAATTGTGTAGATCAAGTAATTTTCTAATTAAAATTTATTATCTTTGAAAAAATGCCAAATCAAGATTACATACCAAAATATATTTTTACAGATTATATAACCTGGAAAGGAGATTGGGAATTGATAAAAGGTTCGCCTGTATCTATGAGTCCATCTCCAAAAAAGAAGCATCAAGCAGTTTCGGGTAAAATACACGCATTTTTTTTTAATTTACTTAATAGCCCAACTTATAAATGTAAATGTAAC
>CAKZQD010000021.1 GCA_937139485.1 uncultured Bacteroidota bacterium
ATAGATAAAAAAAAGCTGCTAAAAAGCAGCTTTTTCATCAATTAAATAATTGGTAAGTTTTAATTTTTCTTCAATTGTATTTCTGCTTTAACAGCAACATCATTCCAAGTTTTACTAACGCCATCCGCACCTGTGTGTAAGGCTTCACAAGCTTTGTGTAGAGAAGCAACAGCATCTAAAGCTTTCCAGTTTTCAAGATTCATCGTGCCCGAAAAAGCATAGCTGTTATCTCCAGTTTTTTCAACTGTCAATGGAATATTAGCTGTTTCGCCGTTAAGAGTTACATCAATAGAACAGCCGTTTTCTTTTGCTTTTACAACGCCAGAAATAAGTTCAGTATCTTTCATCATACCAAAAAAGAATTCCAATAATTTTGGGTCTCTAGTATTGGTGGCATCATTAGTAAATAAACTACTTACAGGAATATTGAACTTTGCTCCGTTTAGCACTTCAGCATAATTTGAACCGCTATTAGTACCGCTAACATTTATAGTTTTGAAAATTCCACCAACAGGTTTTTTTTCTGTTGTTTTATAAGCAGTAAAACTTACTTTAGTGCTATCACTTAATAAGGCAAACATTGCTTTATCATCGTCATGGCCTTCTTTTTCCAAATGTTCAACGCCATCATCATGTTCAGAATTATTTTCTTTTTTACCGTCTTTACAGCTAAAAACTGCTACGGCTAATAAGCTCATAAAAACTAATTTAATATTTTTCATTATCTATATAATTTAGATGGATAAAGGTATAAAAATTGATGTTAATTTAGTTGAAACTTCTTTATTTCTTTAAAAGGTGATGTGCTTAAAGCATCCATTTTTCCCTTGTAACCAGCCCATTTGTCTGTAAAGAATGTATTGGTCTTATCCAATGCCTTACCTAATTCATCCTTGGCATATTTCATTAAATCAGTTTCTGTTTTTGAAATCCCAGTTTTTCTACTGCGCACATAACTACTAGCCATACCAATACGTTGCATTACAGTTATTTCTGGATTTCTGGTAATTCCCTGCCTTTTATCAATTTTACCTAGATATGTAGCGATAAGCTTATCTAGTTCTTTACCAATTTCTGTAGAAGCCTTAATTTCCTCTTTGTATTTTTCCTTGTCTAAAGCACTTAAATCCTTTTTGTATTTTGATGCTATATTTTTGCTTTCCACAAGTTGACGCACAGCACCTGCAGCAGTTTCCATATATTTTTCCAGTATTTTTGAAGATTCATAAACCTCGTTTGTTGCAGTAGAACTCACTTTTAATCTAGGGTCTGAAGCTACGGTTATCTGCTGCTCACTTACAGTTTCACCATACGTCATTTTCACTTTGTAAGTTCCAGGCTTAACTGATTTTCCGCCATATTCTCTTTTTGTTTTTGGAATTCTTCTAGATGGTCTTGCTGGTCCTTTTTCATCCATACGCCAGTACATACGATGGAAACCAGTCTTCTTAGGTGCTTTTGTTTTGAGAGTTCGAATCAATCTATCACCATCAAAAAATTCAAACTTTAAAGAATCCTTGCTTTTTACACCATCTTTCTTTTTAGGCTTTTCTTCTTTGGAAGCGTCTTTAGATTTTTCTTCAGTTTTGCTTTTTGGAGCTGCTTTTGCTTTCTTTTTATAGTAATAAGTTAGCATTGCACCACCTCTTCTATTTGTACCTTGATACATTGCATCTGCTCCAAATCTACTTCCTGTTGGTTGTTGATATGCTGCTTGGTAAGCTGTTGGTGGCTTAAAAAGTGCAGCATCTTTGTTTAGAATACTTTGATCTTTTGCAATAGCACGCAATGGGCGAATATCATCTAAAACCCAGGCAGCTCTACCAAATGTTCCAATTACTAAATCGTGTTCTCTTGGGTGAATAACCAAATCTTTAGTAGAAACAGTAGGAAAGCCCTCTGTCCATTTCTGCCATTTATTACCTGCATTAAAGGAAATATAAAGTCCATCATCTGTACCTAAAAATAAGAGGTTCGGAGTTTCAGGATCTTCAACAATGGCTAATGCATAGCTTTTTACATCGTTCTCATCAACAATTCTATTCCAAGATTTACCATAATTGGTGGTTCTATACACATATGGTGTGTAATTAAATCTTCTGTAATCGTTAGCAACAAGCAAAGCCTCGCCTTTGTTTTTATTGGATGCTTTTATTTGAGGAATCCAACTTCCTGCAGGTAATCCTTTAATGTTTTTGGTTACGTCTGTCCAGCTGCCACCACCATTTTGTGATATGTGCACACGACCGTCATCGGTACCAACCCAAAGCATATCTTTTTCAACTGGTGATGGTTCTATCACTAAAATTGTACAATG
>CAKZQD010000022.1 GCA_937139485.1 uncultured Bacteroidota bacterium
ATGAAGAAATTGATTTGTATATCGCTTATGGATTAGGAAAGTGGATTCAAATTTCATCTGAAAAGTTTTTCCCAATACTATTAAATCTCTCAGATAAATATAAAAACAATAAAGCTTATCAAGAAGCTATAGCAAACGACTATAGATTTTATTCTTATGGAGATGCAATGCTGATTATCTAATTATATTAAAAAAATTATACAAAAAAAAAGACCATTCTGTTGAATGGTCTTTTTTGTTTTTAAGAAGTGCTGATTAATAAAGTAATATTAAAGTTGTCCTTGATTGCTTTCGTTTTGTCTTCTACTTTGTTTGTAATTGTTTATTTTATAAGTAACAGCTAATGTTATTTTTGGCCAACTTGGCTTATTATAAAAACTATTGTAATAGTTTTCTCTTTGGCTAAGTCCATTATCTTTGGCTGTATTAAATATATTTCTTGCATTTAAATTAAGCGTTAAAGCACGTTTTAAAAAAGACTGTTTTAAACCTAATCCAAAATTTAATCTATCGCCTTGAAAACCTAATGCTGTAGACTGCCAACTATTATATCTTGCAGTAAATTGTAATTTAGTTGTTTTTGTAATTGTGAAAAAATTATTTAGTCTAGCATTCCATTCAAAAGTTCTTCTATTTGTACTAGCTGCTTGTGCACTAACATTAAAAACAGATAAAAAACCAGAACCATTAAACTCTATATTCCACCATTTAAATATATCTTGTCCCAAATTTATTTCTAAACCTAAATTATGAACTTCTCCAACATTTTCAGGCTTTGTAAGTGTTGTACCTTCAAAATATGGAACTGTAATAAACTCTCTATAACCTTGATATAAATTATAAAATAATTCGGTAGAAAGTCTTGTTCCTTTTTTAAAGGTTTTTGCCCAACCTAGTTCTGCACTATTTATAATGTTTGGTATAATGTCTTGATCTCCTTGAAAAAATGTATTTACACTTGTTTTAATAATTTGTGGTTCAATTTGCCAAGCTTGTGGTCTATTTATTCTACTCGAATAACTTGCATATATTTGATGCGAATCATCAAAATTATAACCGAAGTGTACAGTTGGAAAAAAGTTCCACTTAAAATAATTAAAATTGTTTGTATTTGTTTTTAATTTTCTATCAGTATATTCAGAACGTAAACCTAGCGAGTAAGAGAATTTCTTAAATTTACTAGCATACATAGCATAAATACCATAAACGTTGCGCTCAAAATCAACTTTTGAGTTGTTATAATCTGTTTCAGAATACTCATCATCACTAATATTTAGTTCAAAAGCTTTACTTCTTGTATTACTAAATACATTATTAGCTTGCCCACCAATTTCCAATTTCCCTTCTTTTATAGGAATAGTGTAATCTATTTTAGAAGTAATTTTTCTATTTAAAGCTTTTTCAAATGTTTTGCTTCCGCTAAACTGAATATCTGTTAAATAAAAATTATCATTAATTACTTCTTCAGAAAAATCACTTTGAGAATAACCAATATATGCAGATAAATTGTGTTTATTTTTAAAAACACCATTATAGCCTAACGATGGTCCAAAATATGGCGCACCTCTATAAGTATCGTTTATTGTTCTAAACTCTTCTGTTTCATTTTTGGTAATATTTTTTCTAAATAAAGTTCTATCATCATCAGCCAGCATATACCATTTACCATACACCATATCTGCCTGTAATTTATGACCTTGAGCAAATGCGTAACTCATTCCATAATTAAAGTTATACCCACCAAAAGTCCATATTTTTTTCCCATCGGTAAGTGTATACATTTCATTATCGCCTTTTGTATATAAACTGTCTGTCATACTTCTTGGCATAGCATTATTTCTTAATCTGGCAGAAAAATCAAAAGTTACTTTTTTTACATTATGTTTAATACTTACATTAGCGCCATAAGAATTAAAAGTTCCAGCGTTTATACTCATAATTCCTGAAGTACCTTTTTTCTTTTCTTGTTTTAAAATAATATTAATAATACCAGCAGCATTTTCTGCATTATATTTTGCAGATGGATTTGTAATAATTTCTATATTTTTTATGTTTATAGCTGGAATTTGTTGCAATGCTTCGCTCCCACTTAATGCAGTTGGTTGTCCATCTACGAGTACTAAAAAATTGCTATTTCCTCTCAGTTTTACAGTTCCATCGGCTTCTACTTGTACTGAAGGAGCCACTTCCAAGGCATCAACAGCTGAGCCAGATTCTGCAGAAATATTTTTATCTATAGAAATTATTTTTTTATCCATTTCATAACGTGTAGTAGATCTATTTGCCGTTACTTCTACTGCGTTTACTTGTTTTGCATCAGTTTGAAGTAGAATTTTACCCGCATCAAATTGTTTATTATTGGCATTTAAAATAACATTTTTAATTATTTTTGTTTCAAAACCAATAAAACTAACTTTAAGGTAATATTCGCCTTTCTGCTTTACAGCCAAATTAAAAACACCGTCAAAATTACTAACTGTTCCAGAAACTAGTGTATTATCTTTTTTATTAAATAAAGAAACGGTACAATATTCCATTATAGTTCCAGAAGACTGTTCTACAACACTTCCAAAAATATTAAAAGTAGTTTTTGTATTAGATTGAGCAAAAGAATAAGTGTTGAAAATTAGGACAAATAATAGTAAAAAATATTTCATAAATAACATTTAAACACAAAATTAACAAATTACAAGCGTTTAAAAATCATTTAACATATAATTCGGGCTTGTTACAGAATGTTTTGTTTAACTTTGATACTTAGTCAAAATTAATTTTTATTAAATTATTATAGACATAGCACTAAATATATTACAATTTTTTTAATAAATAAAAACAAAAAAAATGATAAAAAAAATTATTACCCTATTAACTATTATTCCATTGCTATCTATTGCACAGTATAATAGTAAAGACTTTAAAGTATCTACAAGCGCTGCTTATAAAGTAATAGATGCAAATGCTAAATATTATTTTAGTAGAGGAAATGATGTTATGATGATAAAATTTAATCGTGACATTATGATTCAAAAATATGATGCCAATAGAAAAAAAGAAGTTTCAAGAAAAGAATATCCTTCTTTACCAAAAGGAGCAGTAAGAGAAAATGTATTAGAAATAGGTGGAAATTATTACATATTTTATTCATTATGGGATAAATCTAAAGAATTAGAACAATTATACTACATTCCAGTAAATTTTGAGAATGGTACTATATCTAAAGCAAAAAGACTTATAAGTATTAAAGGAAAACTTGCTGGTTCATTTGCTGCAACAGGTTTTTATAAATTTGGAGTAGTAGATAAGTTTGATTTTTATACCTCTTACGATGATTCTAAATTAATGATAAAATATCGTAAGAAACCAGAAAAGAGAAATGACAAAATTAGTTATGATGTATTTGGATCATATATCTTAGATGAAAACTTAGGTGAACTTTGGTCGGGTGAAATTAAAATGCCTTATACAGAGGCTCAAATGAATAATAGAGATTTTACAGTAGATGCAAATGGTACAGCATATATGCTAGCAGAAGTTTATGATAGCGAAACACCAAGAAAATGGATAAAAGGTGAGAAAAACTATCATTTAGAATTATTAAAAATTGTAGATGGAGATGTTGAAATTATCGAATTTGACAAAGATGAATTAAATATCAATTCAATATGGATAAATGAAAGTAAAGAAAACAAAATATATTTAGCAGGCTATTACAACACTAAAACTGGTTATCAAGTAGATGTTGATGGTGTATTCTTAATGTCTGTAGATGAATCTGGAGAAATTGAATATACAAAAAGCTATGAAATTCCTTTAGAAGTACTAAATATGTACGAAAAAAGAAAAACACAAGCAAAAAATAAGAAAAAGCAAGATAAAGATAAACTAGATTTTGAAGACTTAGACCTAGAAGAAATATATTATATGAACGATGGAAGTATAATGATGGTTGGTGAGCAATATTATGTTCGTTCTTATACTACTACAAATTCAAACGGAACTACTACTACTAGATATGTATACTATTATGAAGATATTTTAGTTACAAAAATAAATGCAGATGGAGAACTTGAATGGATGAAAAAAATTCCTAAAAAGCAAAAAGGAGGAAATCCAAATGGAGGAATGAGTTATACTCACATGGAAAAAAATGGAAATCACTATTTCTTTTTCTTAGATCATATAGAC
>CAKZQD010000023.1 GCA_937139485.1 uncultured Bacteroidota bacterium
GTTTCCCTCGTTCAACTTAAAATATCCAATTCTATCGTTATTCCAATACACAAAGTAAAATGTAGTCTTTGGGTTCTTTAGTTCTTGTAGCAATTTTTCTTTAGAAAATGCCATTTCAATATAACTACTAAAATCCTTTGGGTCATTATCCGCTGCGAAGGCATCCACAAAAGTTTTTTTTGCCATTTCAACCAAATCATTCAATTGTGCATCACTACATTTCTCATAAATAACTATCATGCTACTAAAATAAAAAAAGGAGCAAATTTCTTTGCTCCTCTTGGGGGAATTTTACCATTTGTTTCTTTATATCATAAACAACTTCTTGGTAAGTTTGAAAATTCCTTTAAGAAATTCTCCTAAGTCTATTTCTGGTTCTTCTATTGCGACTGTTTTTTGTCCTGTTGGGGTTTGCATAATAAGTAGGTATTTCATTATTTATTTTGTTTTACAGCGAAATTGCTTCCTGTTATTCTCACTAAATGAGTTCCATCTTCATTCACTATCATTTTTACTTGGTCATCCGGAAAATCAGTTCCCGGATAAGAAATGGTATATACATCTCCTTCTACCGTCCATCTAAAATCAGTTAAGAAGGTTATCTCATCATTATTATATCCATGAAATCTTCCTAGATACACATCATTAAAAATCCATTCTTCTTTGTCAACAACCATTTTATTGGTGTTTGTAGCAGTTTTAATACTGTTGTACCAAATACCTATTACAGGATCATTATTAGTTTCTATTTTTGAACATGATGCAAAAAGAACGCACACTAACAAGCAATTAAAAAAAGTCTTCATTTTAGGTTAAGTTTTAAAAGCGATTTGGGATTCACTTTAATTACAATACAAATATATGAAAGAATTTTCTTACAAAATTAATAAATGTGGTAAAAACATCATTTTTTGTTGTCAACTGCGTAAATATAAAAATTTAATCGTTGTAATGTTCATTTTTATCGTTGTAATGCATTTTCGATTTATATAATCATAAATTTACGCCAATTATAATCAATTTTTAGATGCCAGATGCATAAAAAGAAGGTGGCAGATTAAAGTAAAACACTTATTGACCAAAGATTCATTACTTTTTGAGCATAAAAAAAGAGCGACTTCTTTTGAAAATCGCTCTTGAATATTATTTTATAGTTGAAAATTTATTATGGACAATGTGGTTGAACTTTTGGAGCGGTACTCCTTAATTTCATCCAGCCCATTCCTAAATTTGCCGATCTATCTGTTATTAATACTAAAAGCGCATCTTTCTTTTCTGGAAGTGTAGTCATGAAATGATAGGTTCTATCTGTAGACATTTGAATTTCTTTAACAGTTTTAGAAATTTCTCTACCAGATTGTTGAGACATTAAACTTTCTATTCCTCTTATACTTTTTCCTCTAAACATATCTACAGCTGCTGCTGCAATTACGTCATAAAATTCGTCAGAAAAATAAGGAACTTTACTAGAAATACCTAGTAACAATCCAGAATTTAAATCAACAACAGCACATGCTAAACTTCCGTCTACTGTATCTGTTATGTCTTTTAATATTTCATCAAGTTTTGCCATAATAGCGTTTTGGATTTGTTTATTTGTAATTAATTATTTAGATCCACAAGTTCCTTCACCACACTTTCCTTCAGAAGTTTTTCCTTCTTCTTCAGAATGATCTTCGTCTGAGTGTCCTTCACCACATTTGCCTTCACCGCATTTACCTTCGCCACATTTGCCTTCACCACACTTACCTTCGCCGCATTTGCCTTCACCACATTTACCTTCAACTTCTTTGGCTACTTCTTTTACCTCTTTCACTACATCCTCTGCAGTTTCTTTTGCATCATCTAGTGCTTCTCTTACATCATCACCTGTACCTAAGTCTTTAGCTTCGTGTGTTTCGTTACAAGCATTTAAGCCTAATAATGAAGTTGCAATTACTGATCCTGTTATTATCGATTTCAAATTATTTGTTACTACTTTTTTCATTTTATTAGTTTTTATAGTTTTTAAAAATTTAAAGTTATCATTTTTTTTTAATTACACTATTATTTTTTAATAAAAATAGGTGTATTCCAGTTTAAAAAGAACATTGGATGAAAAACTACCTGCCCTTTTGTATTAAATTCCATAGCTGGAAATGGAACTTTGACTACATTTAATATCGAAAATAGTGTTTTAACATAAGGACTTTTTGTTGGAATTCTATCCCAATCTACATCTGCCGATAAAAAAAATCTTCTGTAACGTTCTACGTCATATCTTTCTATATGGTTTCCATTTTTATCTTCCCATTCATTTTTAAATCCTCCGTACATTCCTCCTGCTCCATAACCAAGAGCAACATTTAACCAAGGTGCAAAAGTTTTTTGTTTGCTAAAAGAAGAAGGATTTATTGAAAGCCAAATTACCAATCCGTTATAGTCTTTTATGATTTGCTCTACTTTTGTTTCTCCATATAAACTATTAGATCTTTGCTCTAGCTGGGCATCTTGATGTGTAAAAGCATGAAAAGAATATTTTGATTTTATTCTTTGTTCGTTCCAAAAATAATACTGCGAATACGCTAAACCAGCACCAAGTGCATTTGCTACAACATCTGTTGCAGATGCGCCCCACTTTGCAGAAAAACCATCAAATATTTCTATAGAAGTTTGAAAACCAAATGCTATTAACGAACCAACTAATGCAGATTTTTTGTCTTTTGTTCCTGTCCATTTCATCATTTTGCTAAGCCATACGGCTTCCATATATGTAGTATGAAAATGACCCATTTTGTCAACTTGTAGCCATTCTTTACTATCGTCAAAAAAGTGAAATTTAGTTCTATCGCTACCAGCATACCAAATTTGATTTAAATAAAGCATAGTGCCAGTATACGCACCTACTAAAGAAGATGATAATACTATAGTTCTTGTTTTATTAAACTCTGGAGCTGGTTTAAAAAAATGTAACTTTGTTTTAGTAGAATCTTTCTGAGAAAAAATAGTTGTAACAAAAATACAAGATAATAAGACACAGCATATTTTTAATTTATATTTAGTTTGCGATGTCATATTAAATTATTTCTTCGATTAAATAGTTTCGAAGATAAGTATTAATTAGTTAAGTATAGTTTCTTTAACTACGGCAAGCATTTTATTTACAGCATCAATATCTTCTGCTTCGCCATAAACTCTTAGCACTGGTTCCGTTCCAGAAGGTCTTATCATTACTACTCTTTCGTTTCCTAAATGATATTTAAAGCCATCAATAGTTTCTGTTTCTTCTATTACATATTCTCCAAAGTTTTTATAATTTCCTGCTTTACAGTTTTCAATAATAGATGCTTTGAGTTGGTTTGTAATATGCAAGTCATTTCTATTGTAAGCAAATGCACCTACAACATCATAAACTTCTTGAATAAGGCTTTCTAATGTAGTATCGTGTTTTGCAATATGATCTAAAATTACTAAACCGTCCCAAATTCCGTCTCTTTCTGGTATGTGTCCTTTTACGGCTATTCCTCCAGACTCTTCGCCACCTACTAGCACATCTTCTGCTATCATAAATGGAGCTATATTTTTAAAGCCAATTTTAGTTACTTCAACTTCTAAACCATAAGCCTTACAAAGTTTTTTAATTTTTGGTGAAGCAGAAAAAGCAATAACAACTTTCCCTGTCATTCCTTGGTATTTATGTAAAATATGTATTAGAATTAAAATAATGTGGTGTGCATCTATAAATTTACCATAAGAATTATACAATCCTATTCTGTCTGCATCGCCATCGTTTGCTAAGCCTAGGTGATAATCGTCATTGGTTTTAAGTATTTTAGATAATTCTTGCAAATTTTTATCTATTGGCTCTGGTGCTCTACCATAAAAACCAGGATTGTGCTCGCAGTGCAGGTGTTTTGCTGTTGGCATTATTCTTTTAAAAATATTTTGCCCAGAACCATACATTGCATCATAAACAAGTTTACAGTTCGATTTATTAATTTTCTTTAAATCGAAGTGTTCTTCTACATGTTCAAAATACATATCTTCTAAGTTCACAAACTCTAAAAGACCTTTTGCTTCCATTTCTTTGAAGTCTACAGGCTCTTGTGTGTGTGTGTCTGGAATTAAATCTTCTACGGCTTTAATATCTGCTTCGGTAGAAGGACCTCCAAAACCAGACTTTAGTTTATAACCATTGTATGTTGGTGGATTGTGACTTGCGGTAACAATTACGCCAGCAAAAGTTTTCAATTTTAAAGCTGCCAAAGAAATCATTGGTGTAGTTACAAAATGTTTATCGAAATAAACTTTTATTCCTTCAGAACACATTACATCTATTATTCTTTTAGTAAACAGCTCGCCTCCATATCTACAATCGTAACCTAAAACAAGGCTGTGATTATCAGATTTTTTTATCCACTGAGCCGTAGCATAAGCAACTCTCAAAAGGTTGTCTACTGTGTAATCTTCTGCAATGATTGCTCTCCAACCATCTGTACCGAATTTGATTTTCTTTGTCATAATTATAAAAAATTGGAGCGCAAAATTAATAAATTTTAAACAAAGAAATAGTCTATGCTAGTTTCATAGAATTTTACAAAAGTTGTATATACTTAAAATTACTCAAACTGCAATTTAAGCAAGCCGCTATAAAAGCCATCTTTTTCTAAAAGGCTTTTGTGTGTACCTTCTTCAATAATTTTTCCTGCTTTTAAAACAAATATTTTATCTGCATTTCTAACTGTACTTAGTCTGTGTGCTATTACAAATGTTGTTCTGTTTTTCATCAACTTTTCCAGCGCATCTTGAACTATTTTTTCACTTTCAGAATCTAAAGAACTTGTAGCTTCGTCTAAAACCAAAATTTTTGGATTTTTAAGAATTGCTCTTGCTATTGCCAAACGTTGTTTTTGACCTCCAGAAAGTTGCACTCCTCTTTCTCCTACCAAGGTATCAAAGTCTTCAGGAAAATTTTCTATAAATTCTAGTGCATTAGCTTGTTCTGCTGCTTTTTTTACTTCTTCAAAAGATGCTTTTGGGTTTCCATATAAAATATTTTCTTTTATAGTTCCACCAAAAAGAAATACATCTTGTGGTACTATTCCTATGGCTTTTCTTAAAGATTTCAAATTAATATCTGAAACATTTTCTCCATCTATTAAAATAGATCCGCTTTGAATAGTGTATAAATTTGAAAGCAGTTTTACTATTGTAGATTTGCCCGAGCCACTAGAACCAACTAAAGCTATATGCTCTCCTTTTTTTACTTTTAAGTTTATGTCTTTTAAAACATTTACGTCTGGTCTTGCTGGGTAATTAAAATTTACATATTTAAATGCTATCTCTTCTTTAAAATCTAAGGCTTTGGTTTCATCTGTATCGTCAATATTTAACTCTTGGTCAGATTCTAAAAGTTCTTTTACCTTTTGCGTAGCACCAAGCGCACTTGCCAAAGCGGTGTACTGAGCACTTAAGCCACCAATGGCTCCGCCTATTAAAAGTGTATAAAAAATAAAAGTATTTAAGTCTGCAGCATTTAATAAGCCGCCTTCTATTTGTTTTGCTCCTTGCCAAAGAATAAAAAATATTGCTCCAAATAAAAATACGAATATAAAGGAAACAAATGCACCTTTTAATCTCGAAAACCTAATTCCTATTGCTATAAGTTTGTCGAGTGATTTATTATAAACTTTAGTTTCAAACAATTCATTTACATAAGCTTTTACTACTTCTATTCCTTGAAAAACTTCATCTACTATTACATTGGTTTCTGCTAAATTGTCTTGTCGCTGCTTCGACATTTTTTTGATATACCTTCCAAAAATAATAGCAAATACAATTACCAAGGGAAATACTGCCAGCATAACTAATGACAGTTTCCAAGATAAATAAAACAATGCCGTAATACCAACCGCCAATGTTATAAACTGACGCAAAAACTCTGCAAGCGTTACCGAAAATGCATTTTGAATTTGTTCTACATCTGCTGTTATTCTGCTTGTAATTTCGCCCAGTCTTCTCGATTCGAAAAAAGCCGTTTCTTGACTTACTAGTTTTTTAAACAAATCTTTTCTAATTTGCCCCATACCGTTTTCTGCTACTATAGCAAATAAATTTATTCTTATAAAAGAAATAGTTCCAAGCGCAAAAGCAATAATAATAAATATTAAACCATATTGATTTACGGTAAAACCAAAGCGTCCGTTTCCTTCGGCAGTTTTTATCATTTCGCCTACTACAGCAGGAAAAATCATGAAAACCGTTCCGCCAAGTGCCAGCATTACCAAACCAAGAAAAAAATACCACTTGTAGGGCAACATATATTTGTATATAAACAATGCCGATTTAATGTCTTCGCCAGATATTCTTTTTTTGACTTTTTTATCTTTTGTCATAGTACTGCAAAATTAAGCTTATTTGTGTTTAATAGTTTAACTGCGCTTCAAAAAGAATCCTAATTTTTGTTATCTTTATTATAATGATTGTTTCAATAATTATTGCTAAACTTATACTACTTGGCATACTTAGCAACTATTTTAATATAGAATTGTAAAAACAATGTCATATAAATTTGCTATGACAATGCAATGACAGTATTTTATTTATTCGTATCTATTTTAGAGTTATTATAAAAACTTAAAACAAAAAAATTATGAAAGCAAAAGGAATATTACTAGCAATACTGAGCATAAGTTTACTCAACGTATTTGCACAAGGAAGTTTAGAAGGAAATTTAAAAAACGATAAAGGTGAGCCATTGGAACTTGCAAATGTAGCATTATATCAAAATGGTGAATTGGTAACAGGAACAAGTTCAGATTTTGAAGGTTACTATTTTTTAGACAATTTAAAAGAAGGAACTTACGAAGTTGTTGTTTTACACTCTGGTGCTAAATCAAATAAATATTTAGTAAAAATAAATAAAGGTGAGGCGATTAACTTGGCTAAATTTTTATTAGTATTACCTGAAAGCATTCAAGATGAAGTACGCAATCATGCCACGGTGAAATGCCAAAAAGGCGGTTTATCAATAGTCAACATTCACAGTGATGAACTTAAGGCGCAGTTAGCGCAATTAACCATTGAACCTAAATGTCGAATTGAGGCAACAACTCAAGGAAATTCACATAAAGTAACCACTTCAACTAGTTTTTTATTGGTATACCATGAAAAGTGTAGCTCAATTCACCCTGAAACAGTTATTATTAACAAAACAGGAGCACATTATCTATTTACGCCCAAAACGCATGTGCTTATTGTTGAAAATGCAGAGTTATTTTTTTCAAAAACACAATTATTTGCGCAATTAAATCAAATTTTTGACTTGCAGCTTTCATTAAATAATACCGATTTACTCTATGGTTCAGGTAATCAAGTAAGTCATAAATTAAATGAAGCCTTTTTAAGTGAGTATCAGTCAATTTTATGTTTCTTTGATTATGATTTAGGTGGTTTGAAAATATTTTCAGCCTTGAAGAATATGCTAGGGGATAAAGTGAGCTTTTTAGAGCCAATATCAAATAATATAAAACCGCTTTTTGTTAAAAAGCCTACAAGTGAAAAGCAATATTTTGACGCACTAGCCAAGGCAAAAGCCTTAAACCTAATGACATTACATTCATTACTATTATCAGAAACTTCATTTATGGAGCAAGAAGCTATTTTAGCTTTTGAATAGGAAATTACCCCATGACACACCAATTCAATTTTGTCCTTAAAAAACTTGTGTTAGTTGACTCAGCAGGCTTTTGCTATTCCGAAATAGAGTTAGACAAGCACACTATTTTGCTTGGTGAGGGCAATGTGGGTAAATCGAGTTTACTTAACTGCATTCGATTATTTTTGTTACCTGAAGTTAATTTTAATAAGGCGAAAGACAAGTTTAATTTTAGAAGCTCAAATGGTGATGAATATGATAAAGATCAGTCGTTTGGTCATTATTTTCCAACCAAATATTCACACTTAATTATTGAAGTTGAAAAAGTTATTGGTGGTAAAAAATATACGCATTGCCAAATACTGAGCAGGGGTAACAACCTTGCTTTTGAACGTATTTTTACAACCCTTACATACAATGATATTCGCTCTTTATTTTGGCAAGTAGAGGCGGATGATCAATATAACATTGGAACACGAGTAGACAAACTGTCGACCCAAGAGGTTTTTGCCAAAATAAAAAGCAAAGACAAATTCTGCATTACTGTAAAAGATCCTCAAAAGTTAAAAGATTTAATGTACGCAAGAGACATATTGTCAGACGTTGCTATGCGTTATAGCTTGTTTCCACTTAATGATGCCTCTGAAGAAAATATTGAATCGTTGCGTGCATTAATATTAATGTTATTTGATATGAAAACCTCGAATAAATCGGTAGCTAAAGCAGTTGCCAATTTGATTGAGGCAGAAAAGAAAGAAACCACTGATGCGTTAAAGTTTGATATTCAAAGCTTTATGGTTGCACATGACCAGTTAAAAGAAGAAGAACAAAAGCTAACAGACATAGAAAATAGAACGAATGAATATAATGAACTAACTCAAAACTACGCTCGTTACAGTGAATTATCTGCGGCTGAAAGTCAGTTTGTTGATTTATATTTATACTTAGAAAATGCCATTCAAACACAAAATAAAAGCATTAATGAAACTGCTACGCGTATTAATAACTATCAATTGCAACTAAACCCGATTAGTGCACAAATTAAAGAACATAATCAAAATTTATTTGCCGCCAACAAAGCGTGTAATAAAGCAAAAAGTACCATTGAAAAAATAAATAAAGACATAAATAAAGCTGAGATTGAGTTAAACCTGTATGGTGATATGTCACTTGCTGAAGTGGTTGAAATATTAGATGAAGACATCAATAGTACTAATGAAAAAATTCAGTCATTAAAAGATGTAAATGCAAGGCGTAATCGTCTTGTTAAATTACAAAGCCAAATAGAGCATTACAGCAAGCAGCAGCATCAACTTGAACAAGATATTGCCAATGCCGAATTTACCTTAGTACAGCAACTTTCTAATGACACTATTACTTTTTTAAATTCACTTAATCACCAAATTGCTTACGCTAACCCTGGCAAGTTGCTCAGTGAGCAAGAACAAAATGCGATTAATCATTTTCAACACTTGTTTACAGATCAAGGTTATTCATATGCATTTTTTGGTCAAGAAATCAGAAAATCTAATACCCCTGTTAGTCGAGACTTGGCAAAAGAATTAGATAATATTAAATCTGAAATACTAGCTGACTTATCAGAAAAAAAATCACTTGAAAACTTAGGTGCGGAAAACCCATTAATTATTGAGAAGAAATTAGCCAGCTTAGAAAAAGAACTGAATGAAGCATTACGCACCAAGCAATTGATTAGTACACTTGATGAAAATAAAACGGCCATAAAGATATACACGAGCCAGCAAGGTGAAAATCAACAAATACTTGATGAGTTAACCCCTGTTATTGCTAAATTGTCAGCGCAGCAAACCGAATTAGCAAGCTTGATAGAAACCGAGCGAATGACACAAGCTCAATTAAAGCAAGCACAGTCTGAATTATTAGCGGTTAAGGGTAATGCCGATGGCACAAAACAAGCTTATCCGAAAATTCAACGACAACTTGAGCAACAAACCACCTGTAAAAATATACCTGAAACGTTAACATTAGACTACTTGCATCAATTACAAACGAACCTTCAAGCGGTTGAGAAACTCAGAACCCAAATAATTGACACGCTAAAAGCCTTTGTTGCAGACAAGTTTGTTGAAGCAGACGATGATCTTTTTAGTGCTAGCCCCATGCCGAGTGTTATTCATGCAACTTTTATTGAGTTAAGAAGAGTGTATGAAGAAGTGGAAGATCAACGTTTATTATTACGTAGCAAAACCAAAATGCATAATGAAAGTGTCAGCAATTACGTTGACATTTTAGATAAAAACTTTGAACACATTAACCGTTTTGAAAATCAATTAAATAGAGCTTTTAAAGGCATTTCAATTAATGATTTGAATGAAATTGAAGTGTCAATTCATATTGACAACCGGTTTAGTAACTTAATTAAAGAAATTCATAAAAGTTATAATGAATTTAGCGATCAAACCTTATCTGAGCAGTTTTATATTCGGCTACAAGCCTTTAGTGATGCGTTCTTTAAAAACGGAGAGCGCAATAAGCTGGTGATGTCAGATATCATTAACGAAGTCAGTTACCGCGTTAAAAAAGACGGACATGATGGTTGGCAAACTAAGCAGCAATCTACCTCGACCACCGCATTAATCAATTTAAAATTGGTGCGCATGTTGTTAGCTAAATTACGCGCTGATAGCTGCATGGTGCAACTACCTGTTATTATGGACGAAGCAGCGAACATTAATGTTGATCAATATGAATGGTTGCTTGATGACATTAGGCAAAGTGGTTTCTTTTTGTTCACTGCGGGTACGCATAGCTCTGGAGCCGAGTTGGTACATATGATTGGCCATCATTACGATGTTGATGCATTAAAAACCGCAAAACCATATACCAAAGAACGCACCCGAGTAGTGTGGGGCGGATCACAAGCATTTATTAATGAAAGTGACTTTGACGATTATCAAAGTGATAACCAAATTGAGTTATTGGTAGGCACTGATGAAACAATTTAGCGCTATTGAAACGTTAAAGTTAATGCTTGAACGGCCCAATATAATGTTTAACGTGATCAAGCAAATGGATCGTCAAAACGAGCGTTTTATCAGCGAAGCTGCTGTTGCGCTAACCGTGTTAGACGAGATTAAAAACTTAGATAAAAAAGAGCAGCAGCGTTTTAAAATTGCTTATGCCACCGAAAACTTAGCCAATTCACATATTGTTGCTGATCAAGACCAGTTTGACAATGTTAACCGCTTAATGTTTCAAGAATCGGTATTGGCATTATTTAGATTATGTGAAACGTCGTTATATCAAGAGTTAACTGACGCTAAGTTAAAATCAGAATTGGCTTCTTTTTGGCACATACAAGCCAAATTACACGCGAATGATTGCAGTTTTAATGCGTTAGATCCTGATTACACCGAACTAGTAGAAGAG
>CAKZQD010000024.1 GCA_937139485.1 uncultured Bacteroidota bacterium
CCGAAGGTCGCAGGTTCGAGTCCTGCCCCCGCTACTAGTAAAAGCCGAAACATTTTTGTTTCGGCTTTTTTATTTTATTTATTCTATCTTTATTCAATTTTAGTAAGAGGTTTAGAAGTATACAAAAGTAATTTTGATAATAAAATAAATTAAAAATCAAAAAGGCTTTTTTAGTAAAATAAAATGCCGTACATTTGCACTCAATATCGCGGGGTGGTAGCAGTTGGTAGCTCGTCGGGCTCATAACCCGAAGGTCGCAGGTTCGAGTCCTGCCCCCGCTACTAAGTAAAAGCCTTAACCTAATACGTTAAGGCTTTTTTAATTTACAAGACTATGAGTAATTCTGAATTTAAGGCTGGATTTGTTAATATTATTGGTTTGCCCAATGTAGGTAAATCTACATTGATGAATAAACTTATAGGCGAAAAGCTTTCTATAATTACAAAAAAGGCACAAACTACAAGACACAGAATTTTAGGTATTGTTAATGATGAAAATTCACAAATTATATTTTCAGACACACCTGGTTATATAGAAAAACCTGCATACAAAATGCAAGAATCTATGAATAACTTTGTTTCTTCTGCAATGCAAGATGCCGATATTTTCCTGTTTATGGTAGAATTAGGCACTTCGCCAGAAAAACAAGAAGATATTTATAAAAAATTAAAAGATAATGAAACGCCAGTATTATTGCTTGTAAATAAAGTAGATTTATCCAAAAATGAGGAGCAAGTAAAAGCATATTTAGATTTATGGAAAAAAATATTGCCAAATGCAGAAACTTTTATCATTTCGGCTATAAACAACTTTAATTTAGATACAGTTCTAGGCAGAATTAGAAAATTATTACCAGTAAGTCCTCCATATTACGACACGGATGCTTTTACAGATAAATCTGAACGATTTTTTGTTTCAGAAATTATTCGAGAAAAACTTTTAATGCTTTTTAAACAAGAAATACCCTATTCTTGCGAAGTTGATGTAGAAGCTTTTAAGGAAGAAAAAAATATTATTAGAATTTCGGCTGTAATTTATACTGAAAGACCAACACAAAAATCTATTATTATAGGTAAAGGTGGCGAGTCAATAAAAAAAGTAGGAACTTATGCTCGATTAGACATTGAAAAGTTTTTTGATAAGAAAGTATTTTTAGAACTTTTTGTAAAAGTGAAAGAAAAATGGAGAAATAATGATAATGAATTGAAAAAATTTGGATACAAGTAATCAGTATTTAAGTTTTAAGTAATTGAGTAGTAAGTATATAAGAATGATTTCTAAATCTCTTAGAAGAAATAGAATAGACGCAGTAAAAAAATAAAAATGGAAACAGTAGCAATAGTAGGAAGACCAAATGTTGGAAAATCTACACTTTTTAATAGATTGACTGGCGAAAGAAAATCTATAGTTGATGACCAAAGCGGTGTAACAAGAGATAGATTATATGGCGTTGTAAACTGGAATGGTGTTAATTTTAATATAATAGATACAGGTGGATATACACCAGAAAGCGATGACGTATTTGAAACCGCAATTAGAGAACAAGTAGAAATAGCAATTGAAGAAGCTTCTTTAATTATGTTTGTAGTAGATGTAACTACAGGTATTACCAGAATGGAAGATGCTGTTACTGATATTTTAAGAAAAACAAACAAAAAAGTTGTTGTAGTTGTAAATAAAGTTGATAATAGTCAGCGAGCAATGGATGCAACAGAATTTTATAGTCTAGGTTTTGAATTGTTATTTAATGTTTCATCTATAAATGGTAGTGGAACAGGTGAATTATTAGATGAAATAGTTCGCGATATGGATAATGATGAAGAGCTATTTGAGGAAGATATTCCAAGAATTACCGTTTTAGGACAGCCAAATGCTGGAAAATCATCATTGGTAAATACTTTTTTGGGTCAAGAAAGAAATGTAGTAACAAATATTGCTGGAACTACCAGAGATTCTATAGATACTAGGTTTACAAAGTTTGGAAAAGACGTAATTATAATAGATACGGCAGGTTTACGTAAAAAAGCTAAAGTACACGAAAACTTAGAGTTTTATTCTGTAATAAGAGCTGTACGAACATTAGAAACTACAGATGTTGCTATTGTAATGATAGATGCCACAAAAGGTGTAACTTCTCAAGATATTACTATTTTTTCTTTAGCTGCAAGAAAGCAAGTTGGAATAGTGTTGGTAGTAAATAAATGGGATTTGGTAGAAAAAGATACTAATACTGCTAGAGAGTATGAAGCAAATTTAAGAAAACGTATGGAACCATTTACAGATGTTCCTATCATATTTACTTCTGTACACGAAAAGCAAAGAATATTAAAGGTTTTAGATATAGCAATAGAAGTTTATGAAAGAAGAAAACTAAAAATTACAACTTCAAAACTTAATGAATTTTTACAAGCAACTTTACAAAAATATCCACCACCGTTTGTAAAAGGTAAAAAAGTATCTATTAAATACATTACACAATTGCACACCAGAACGCCCTCTTTTGTTTTGTTTTGCAATAATCCAAAATATATAAGACCATCATATAAAAATTATATAGAAAATAGATTTAGAGAAACTTGGGATTTTACTGGCGTGCCACTAAATATATTTTACAGAGCAAAGTAAATTGTTTATTATTTAAATTTTCCTTCTAGGATTAATTATTTTTCTCTACATTTGCATTCCAAAATAAATGGCTCCGTAGCATAACTGAATAGTGCACCACATTACGGCTGTGGAGGTTGCAGGTTTGAATCCTGCCGGAGTCACTTTTTATTGTCTTATTTAATAGATAGTTTTCAAATTTCATTTTGTAATTGTTTCTTCACTTTTTCATAGAATACTAATATAATTGTCATCTTTAAATCTTAAATATTATCAAGATGAAAAACATAGTAATTATATTAATAATGCTTCCACTTTTTACCTTAGCTCAGTTCGAAAATAGAACACACGCTTTAGCAGGAGGAAATTTAAAATTAAGTACAGACGGCTATGAACTGTATGACGATTTTATAGTTGGAGCTGAAACAATTTTGGGTTTTAGGCTAGGAAAATTTTTTGTAGGTGCAGGAACAGGTTTAGAATATACAGGAAGTAATAGATTTGCAATTGGAGATAGCTTAACAAACGATTATGAGTTGAAAAAGTTTGACAACTTCGACATTCCTATATTTGTAGATTTTACTTATGGAAAACGTTTTTATTTTGAAGCGAAGCTTGGCTATTCTGTAAAAATTAATAATTTAAAAGATTATTTCACTATAAATACAAACACACTTTTTAACAGTTTAGGATTTGGATATTCTATACCACTAGGTAAAAGTGCTTATTTAGATCTAGCAGCAGAAGGAAGGTTTAACTACTTATTTACAAACTCAATAACGGCAAGTTCAAAACACCTAGCAATATATTTTAGCCCAGTTGCTAAAATTGGTTTTAGGTTTGCAAAAAAAATATAATGCAAAAATCATGGAAAATATAAATTATGTTGAATTTATTGGTTACCTGGCTTCTGGCTTTGTTTTACTTAGTTTTTTAATGAAAGATATTGTAAAACTTAGATTTGTAAATATGATAGGTTGCGTTCTTTTTGTAACTTATGGTTTCTTGCTATCTTCTATTCCTATTATAATTACTAATTTTGCAATAATTATAGTAAACATTTACTATTTATTAAAAACTCCAAGTCAAAAATAAAATGCTTTTTAAGGTTAAAGAATACTTATTTTATTTATTAAGATGCTTGCAAAGTAGTAAGATAAAAAATAAAAACTTTAGTTTTTTTAAAACAAAGGTGCTACTTCAAAAAATAGATATTTCTGAAATAAATAAAATTAGAAACTTTTATAAATATAGCAATGAAAAAATAAAAATTGAAGACTATGGTGCAGGTTCTAAAACTATAAAAAAGCAAGATTTTATTAAATCTAAAGATCTATATTTAAAAGTTGCAATTTCTAAAAAGTATGGCGAAATATTATATAAATTAATAGATTTTTTTGAAATTGAAAGTGTACTTGAATTGGGTACTTCTTTAGGTTTAAGTGCTGTTTACATGGCAAATGCCAAAGTAACAACAATTGAAGGAAATAGTGATTTAGCAAACAAAACAGCAAAATATTTAAAACAATTTGACTATAATTCTATAAATGTAATTAATAGCCAATTTGATTTAATTTTAAATGATTTACTTAAAAAAAACGACTATCAATTGATTTTTATAGACGGAAATCATACAGAAAAAGCCAGTATTGATTATTTTGAATCCTGTTTAAAATACAGCAAAGAGAATATAATCATAGTTTTTGATGATATATACTGGAGTAAAGGAATGAAAAATGCTTGGAAATATATAAAACAAGCCAAAGAAGTAAAGTTAAGCATAGATTTGTTTAAATTTGGGATTGTATATATTTGTAATGAAAATATTGAAAAAGAAGATGTTACACTATGGTATTAATTCATAAAATCATACTTATTGTTTTTTGTTTAGTTTTAAACATAAAATTAAATGCTCAAAATGCCATAATTTTTACAGATAAATATGATGTAAACTATTACAGCTCTTCTACTGAAAATAACAGCCATTTATATTTAGCTTCAGATTTATTTCAGTTTCTCGAAAGCGAACAATTAAATAATTGTAAAGCCTTTATAGATTCATTTTTAAGCGAAGAAAAAATAAATTTTGATAAGAATTTTGAATTTATAAACAATAATACATTTGTTATTAATCTAAGCAGTTTAAATATAATTTCTTGTAAAACACTTGCCGATAATTGGAAAGAAAATTACAAAATTAAATTTCAAGAAAAATTATTTACTTTTTTAAACTTAGTAGAAAATGATGCTGGTATTAATACAAGTAAAAACTTAATTTTTAAAGAAATTATTAAAAACGAGAAGAGCAGATTTTTTAATCAAGCAAATACATTAAGTAATGTAAATTTGAGTTTTATTATTCCTAAAAAACTTACTGGCAATAATTTCAACATAGTAAATACACATTTAAATACAAAAAGATATACATCTAGAGAAACGCCATTGAGTGCCACAGAAATAATTTACAATAATGATATATCTGCCAATGATATTAAATTTTCTTTTCCAACTATGGGACGAAATACATTTTTAAAAATTTGTTTTGCAATGACAATTATTGAACTTCTTTACCAAGAGGATTTAAATTTTGAATTAGATTATTCTATAAACCAAGTATTTGCAAGTTATATTTTAAATAACAAACTTAAAAATATAGATAGCTTACATTATCATTTTAATAAATTGAATTTTTCTGAAATTGAATTTTCTAATTTAAAGCAGAAAGCCTTAAATAAAATAAATGTAATAAGTGAGAATAATTTTTTCTATTACAGTTTTTATGATATAGAAAAATTAAAACACATTGCCGAAAAATTTTCAATAAAAGACTATCATAAGCAAATAGATATTTTAAACGCTAAAAGAAATTTTGTTTTAGAAATAAATGAAGCAAGTAATATTTTTTATAAAAATCAAAAACTCATTGCTACAAATATTTATTTACTAAATAAAACAATACAATGCAAAACCAATTCTATTGAATTTTTATTACAAAAAGACTCCATAATGATTAATCGTTTAAAAGTTTTTCTAACAGTTAATAATAAACACAAACTATCTATTAATGGCATTGCAAAAGCTAATGAATTTTTATACATCGAAAAAAATAAACGAGATGCACTTTTAAATAAATATAAATCTTTTGCTTTGGTTACAAGCAGAAAAAGAAAACTTGCATTGTTTCGTGCATTATCTATTTTTGATAAATTATATGATGCCGGAATAAGCTATAAAAGAATGCTATGCTCTGGAATTAAAGGAGAAACACCTTCAGTAAGTTTTAATTTATATATTAATGATTGATGTATAAAACTACAAAATAAGCAGACATTGCAATAGTTAAAAAAAGACTAAGTGCAATATTTACTTTATGTGTGTTGTTTGTTTTTTGTATTGAAATATAGTTTTTATTGAAATTAAAAAACACGCCAAAAAGTAAAACTAAACCTAGCACTGCAAGTCTCATAACTTCTCTACTCATAAAATAATTTGATTCGTATGAATAGACTGAGTTTATAAGAAAAGCAAAAATAAAAACTAAAACAAAGTAAGGTATAAAAGCAGTTTGAAAGTAAAATTTTAAACGTGAACTTTTCGTTTTTATATGTTTGGTTGTATTTGTCATTTTAAGAAAATACTTACTAGTAAAATAAGCAAGAAAAGGAATAGTAATAAGTGCAAAAATAGTAACTATATACATTCCACTTCCTAAATGATCAAAATTTGACCATCTTAATAAAAAGTACATATTTGTATACTCGGTATAAAAAGAAGCCGCTACAAACTCTGCTATAATAATACTTGAAGCCACAATAATAAGCCAATTATAAAAAACTTGTAGTCTATGTTTTTTTCTAGAAAGTTTTATAAACGAAATAATAGCAGTAAACAAGATAGCAGAAATTGTAGCAATACCAATACCACACACTAAATAAACTTTTATTCTTGTCCACCAAGTAGCATCTTTTGCTAAATATGAGTTATAGAAAAAGTAAAGCTTTAAACGATCAAAATTCAATAACTTTAATATAAAAAACTGAGAAAGCACATAAGCAATATTGCATAAATAAAATGCTGTAACTAAATATATTGTTGAATTAAATATTCTTCTCTTCATTGTATTATTTTTTAAGAAGTTTTTTAGTTACTTTACTTTTACCATCAAAAATTTCTAAGAAATATACACCAGAAATCCAAAAATCAGTATTTAGTATGAATTCATTTTGATTACTAGCTTTTTTACTTTCATAAACTACTTCTCCAGTAATCGTAGTAATAAGCACTTCAAAATTTTCTTTTTGCAAACTGCTCAAATCCAATGAATTAGTAAATGGATTTGTAATTTCAAAATCTATAGCTTGAATATTGTTTAATGAACTAATTACTGGAAAACTAAAATTTTCATCTTTTAAAAAATTCCCTTCCATATTTATTATCCAATTATTAGGATCTACATTTATTTCATCTACTTCCTTATTTGTTAAAATGTAGTATTGCTCAGTATTTAAATTATTATCAAATCTTAATAATGTATCAGATCCATCTTCAAAAATTATTTCAAGTTCTAAAACAGAAGTATAACTTGGGTTAGAACCACTTAAAGAACTATTTTGCTCCACTTCTATAAACAAAGTATCGTTTAAAGTATTATACTTTCCAGAATATGTAGGAAAACCTTCTCCATAAATCCAAGATAGCATAAAATCTGAAAAATCAATACCTGTTTCTTGCAACAAAAGATCTTGAATATTTTGAGTATTACAATTATTTAAAGCATAAGTGCTTTGAATTACTTTGAGTGTATTGTAAAATAGTTGGTCATCATTTATCATATTTCTAATCATATGCACAACCGCAGATCCTTTATCATAAGTTAATCTTGAGCTAAAAATTCTTTCAGAATCTGTAATGTCATAAACGTATAAAGAACCATCTGGCTCCGACATTATATTGTTATGCCTTGCTTCCATATCTTGATCAGCAGCATTTTGGCTCTGATTTTGGTAATAAATATATTCGCTATAAGATGCAAAACCTTCGTTTACCCAAATATCTGCCCAAGAAGTGCAGGTTACATTATTTCCCCACCATTGATGTCCTAATTCGTGAACGGTAAGCCAATCTACAAAATAGCCTTGTGTAGTCATTGTTTGGTGTTCCATTCCTCCACCTAAGGGTGCAATACAATGCCCATATTTTTCATTTATAAAAGGATATTTACCAAATTTTTCTGTTAATAAATGAAGCATTTCTCCTGTTTCTAAAATATCGTTTTCAAACTGAGCTAAATAACCAGGAACATCATAAATAAAATTTTGAATCAGTAAAGAATCTGGAGAACCAGCAGCCAATATTTTATAAGAATACTCTTGATATGGAGCCACAGCAAAAGAAACTAAATAATAATCTATAGGGTAATTACTTTTCCAAGTATATTTTATTTTATTGGAAACTAAATTTTCTGTAGCCACCAATAAACCATTTGAACCAACTTTCAAATTATCATTTGTAGTAAAAATAAACTCAGTAGAATCTATTTTATCGCTAAGAACTTGTTTAGCTGGCCACCAAGTATGTGCAGAAAATGGTTCGCTCAAAGTCCAAGTTACCTGTTCGCCCCAAGACGGAGAAAAATCATTAAAAATACCTGTTTCACTATTAAAACCAGTTCCACTTGGAGGTGTTCCGTTATATTCAATTTCAATACTTACCAAATCATCTTGGTAGTAAACGGTACTACCTGTAACAATTACTTCGTTTCCAAACCTTGTTACCGTTGCCGCTATGTTATTTACTTTTGCGTTTGTAATATTTAAATCTTCATGAAGTTCAAATACAAACCTTGTAACATTTGTAGCAACTACTTCTACTAAATGTGTTGCCTTTCCAGAAATATCTGTTGTGGTATTATAAACTTCTAATTCTAATTTTAAAAATTTTTCGTCATAATTGTTTAACTCTGTTAAGTCTCTATTGCTTTTATTTTGAAAAGAATTAAAACTAGACTTTTTATGATGAGAACAGGCCTCTGCGGCAGATTGAGCAAAATTACATATAATTGTTATGCAAAAAAGCGTAGTAAAAATAAATTTCATAATGTTTGTTTGTTATCGTTTTCCAAAAATAACAATTTCAAACAAATATGCAGCTAAAAATAAAAAACCCTAACAAGAATATTAAAATTGTTAGGGTTTCAAAAATTATTTAATTTAGAAAAACTAAGCTAAAACAGCTTTTACTTTTTGTGCCGCTTCTTCTAAAATAATTGCAGATTCAACTTTCAATCCACTTTCTTTTATTATTACTTGAGCTTCTTCTGCATTTGTACCTTGCAGTCTTACAATAATAGGTACTGGTATTTCACCAATAGATTTATAAGCATCTACAATACCTTGTGCTACTCTATCGCATCTTACAATACCACCAAATATGTTTACCAAAATAGCTTTTACGTTTGGATCTTTTAAAATTAATCTGAAAGCAATTTCTACTCTTTCGGCATTTGCAGTACCACCTACATCTAAAAAGTTTGCTGGCTCACCACCAGAAAGTTTAATCATATCCATAGTTGCCATTGCCAAACCTGCTCCGTTTACCATACAACCTACGTTTCCGTCTAGTTTTACATAGTTTAAACCAACTTTATCAGCTTCTACTTCTGTAGGATCTTCTTCCAATAAATCTCTCATTTCAGCCAAATCCTTTTGTCTGTACAATGCATTATCATCAATAGAAATTTTTCCATCTACAGCCATTATTTGATTGTCTGAAGTTTTTAAACAAGGATTTATTTCTATCATTGAAGCATCAGACTTTATGTAAGAATTATATACAGAGTATAAAAACTTAGTCATATCTTTAAATGCTGCACCACTTAAACCAAGGTTAAATGCTATTTTACGCAATTGAAAACCTTGTAAACCTAATGCTGGATCTATAAATTCTTTTTGAACTAAGTGTGGTGTTTCTTCTGCTACTGTTTCTATATCCATTCCACCTTCTGTAGAATAAATAAATACGTTTCTACCAGAAGATCTATCCATCAATAAAGAAATATAATATTCTTTTGGGTCTACTTCTCCAGGATAATAAACATCTTGTGCTACTAATATTTTTCTAACTAATTTACCTTCTGCACTAGTTTGTGGAGTAATTAATTGCATTCCTAAAATATCATTTGAAATAGATTTTACTTCATCTAAATTTTTAGCAAGCTTTACGCCTCCACCTTTTCCTCTACCACCTGCATGTACTTGTGCTTTTATTACGTGCCATCCAGTTCCAGTTTCTTCTGTAAGTTTTTTTGCTGCTACTACTGCATCGTCTGCAGTTTCTACCATAATTCCTTCTTGAATTTTGGCTCCGTGCTTTTTCATTAATTCTTTTGCTTGATATTCGTGTAGATTCATTGTTTTACCGTTGAAATTTGATTTAAAAATTATTTTCTGCAAAGTTAAAATATATTCACTCTAAATAAAATATTGCTATAATGTTTTTCAACATTATTAAAAATAAATTTCCTATTTTTTTAAATTTCTTTGCGCTCGCTATCTAAAATAAAATTTATCCTTAAAAAAGCTTCCAAAGTAGAAAGAATTATTTTGAATACTAATTAGTACATTTGAATAACTTTTGCCAAATTTTCTAATGTTCTAGCATGTTTTTTTACAAAAGAATTTTTTTCGTCCCATACATAACCCGCTAATACAGAAGATATTCTGTCTTTAACTTCTTGTCTTACTTCGTCTGCATAAAAAATGGTGTGCAGCGTGCCATCGTACCATGTTCTTACATAAGTTCTAAATACATCTATACCTTTTTGCATGTATATTGTGTAGTCTTTTTCCCAGTCTACAGTTTCTCCTTGTAGTTCTTTAGCTACTAGTTTTGCTGCTTTCATTCCAGATTCTATAGCAAAAGTAACTCCCGAAGAAAAAACTGGATCTAAAAATTCTGTACTATTTCCACAAAGTACAAAACCATTGCCATACATTTTTTTTACTCCTATAGAAAAACCACTTATAGAGCTAGGTTCTTTTATAAATTCTACTTTTGAAAACAGTCTTTTAAATGTATATACCTGTTCTAAATATGGTTTTAAATTAGATTTTGGATCTATGGCGCATTTTTTTATACTGTCATTATTACCTACTACACCTACAGATGTTGTTCCATCTGAAAATGGAATCAACCACATCCAAGTTTTATCATCATCTATAGTATCTATTACTATTTTATTAGAATCAAAGGCATCATTTTTTTTCCAATGATTTTTTATGTGAGAAAAAACTGCTGTTCTTGTTTCAAAAGATGATGCTTTATTCAAGTCTAAAAGTTTTGGTAGTACTCTTCCATAGCCGCTTGCATCTATTACAAATTTAGATTCAACGGTGTAATAATTTCCATTTTCGTCTTTAACTTTTGTTTTCTTTATTTTATCAGAAAAATCTACAGCAACTACTTCGTGTTCAAAATTTACAGCTACGCCTCTATTTTGAACAGTATCTATTAAAATTTTATCAAATTTTGCTCTTTGTACTTGCCATGTCCAAGTAAAACCTGGAGTAAATTGTTCTGCAAAAAGAAATTCAAAAGTTCTTTCTTTCCAAGTAAAAACAACACCTTTTTTCTTTTGAAAACCTGCTTTTTCTATTTCTGAAATTAATTCTAGTTCTTGCAAGTGTTCCATACATCTTGGCAAAAGGCTCTCTCCTATTACAAATCTTGGAAATTTTTGTTTTTCTACTACCAAAACATCATAATTTTGTTTTTGTAGATACGCAGCAGCAATAGAACCTCCAGGCCCAGCACCAATTACTAGAACATCTTTTTTAATTATAGGCATATTTTTAAGCTTTTACACAGGTTAATATAGTATGAAATTCACCTACATTATCAATATCTTCTTCTACTTTTAAGCCTGCTTTCATAATACATTCGTACATTTCGCCAGCTCTATACATTTTACTGTTTCCGTTTGCCATTGCTGTAAAATATAAAGATGTTCCTCTCAAGCAAAACGAAGCATTTTCAAAATCTTGTCTATCTGTATATGTTTCCATGATATGCAGTTTTGTATTTTTGCCCATGGCTTCTTTAGCTGCGCTTAAAATTTTTATTATTTCTGGTTTAGAAAAGCAATCTAAAAACTGACTCATCCAAATAGCATCGGCGCCTTTTGGCATTACTGGTTTTTCTGAAAGTAAATCTATTTCGTGACCAAAAATTCGCTCTTCAAAATTATTTTCTTTGGCATTTTTTAAAGCCATATTCAACTGACCTGGTAAATCTAAAATTGTCATTTTTACATCTTCATTAAAATTACAACATTTCATAGACCATTTTCCTGTATTACCACCAACATCCAAAATCCATTTTGGTTTGTGTTTAAAAACTATTGGTAATGCTTGTTCAAAAGCATCATCTGAGTAGTAATGATCAAAATCGAACCAAGATTTTTGGACATCTGGTTGTAATTTAGAAAGTCCTTCATAAATTGTTTTCCAAGGTCCAAGTTCTTTTAAACCTGCAGGTTTTTCTTCTTTTATAGCCTCTTCCAAATGAAATAAACCTTTGTAACACACATCATTTATAAAATCCATGTTTACGGTAGTCATTCTATGAGAATTTAAGAAAAAACCAACTTTTGTAATTTTGTAACTTTTATCTTCCAATTGCTGAACTATTCCAGCGCTTTCTGCCATTTCTAGCAAAACATCAACTCCGTATTCAGAAATACCAGTTTCTTTAGCTATGTTTTCTATAGAAATTCCTTTTCTGTTTTTAGAAATTAGATTTAAAATACCCAATCTTCTCAAACTCATAGTTGCTTGAAAAACTACTGGTGCAAAAGCAATTTTTTGTGCTTCTACTATGGCATCAAATGATGTGTCTTTTTGTTGCTCTCTCATATATTATTTTGCTTGTTTTACTTTTTCAAGTAGTTTTTCTTTATTTATAAATTCAAAACAGGTTATAAACGCACTAATAGTTACGCCCAAAACACCGTGCAAATTTAAGTATTGCCCTGTTAGAAACAAATTTGGAATGCGTGTTCTTGCATTCATAAATGATTTTAATGGATTATTGTAGTCTTTTACTATACCATACATTGCACCGTGATCGTTGCCTATATAATCTCTGTAAGTAAGTGGTGTGGAGCTTTCCACATTTACAATTTGTGATTTTATATCTGGATAAATATCTTCTAAGAAGTCAATCATTTTGTCTTCTTTTTCTTTTTTCCACTCTAAATAGCTTTTATCTCTTTTATTTTTAATAGCATCTGTTTTTACAGAGTTTTTCCAAGCTGCTACTTCTTCAAACTTCATATATGTAAGCACAGAAATTACTTGAGTAAATTCGGTTGTGCTTTTTGAATACGGAACACAAACCAAAGCGCAAGTTGGCCAATTTTTTTCTTCATAATTTATACTATCCCAAACATTTTTTTCGTCAAAATAGTACAAATTGTAGTTTGGATATTTTATTGACTTGTCTTTTACGGTTAAATGCAATGAAAAAGACGAAATTCCTGGTTTTTGTTTATTTACTCTATTTACAAATGCTTTTTTGAACTTGTCTGCACCTACTAGCCTTATCATTTCTTTTGGCGCTATGTTAAAAATAAATTTTTCTGCTTTTATTTCTTCTCCTTGAGCCAGTTTTACAGAAGAAATTTCTTTAGTTTCAGTATTAAAATTACAAGAAACCACAGCATTATTAGTGATTATTTTTCCGTTTTTATGTCTTATTTGTTTACCTAAATGTACAGCTATTTTAGATCCACCACCTACGCATCTATAGGCACTTTCTATATAAGAATTTGCTATGAGTGCGTGCATATATAAAGGTGTTTCTCCTGCCGAACCACCATAAAGTAAATTGGAACCAGCTAGTACATTTTGAAGTGTTTCATTGTCTGTGAGGCTTTTTATGTATTCGTAAGCACTTATTCTATGATATTCGCTGTTGTAGTAATCCAAATTTAATTCTGGTTCAAGATTATACAAAGGAAAATCTTCTACAACGTCTCTTATTTTTTTACTATAGGCTTTAATGGCTTCTTGCTCATCAGGAAAGTCTTTGATGAGTATGTTTTCAAAGTTTTCAAAACCTTGACCGTGATAATATGTTTTATCATCTCCTTTAAATTTAAACTGATCAAAACCATCATTATCTAGTTTTTTAAAGTCAATATTTTGCATAATACCAAAATATTTAAAAAACTGATTCAAATTTTGCCCTTCGTCTAAACCACCAATATAGTGTACACCAGTATCAAAAATATGTTTGTTTCTACTAAAAACTTGTAAGCTTCCGCCAAGTTGTCGGTTTTTTTCAATAATAACAACTTTATAGCCTTCTTGTGCTAAAATATAAGCGCATTGCAAGCCACCCAAACCACTTCCTACAATGGCAAAATCGTATTTAATTTCTTCTTTAATTTTCATTAGATTTTACTAATTTAAACAACATATTCGAAGTGTTTTCAGAATGTGAAGTCATTTCTAATTTTAAATGATATTTTTTTGCTAAATTTTCTATAAATGCTTGATCAAAAAAATGAAATGCCTCATCTTTTTTATTGAAACCAAATTTACTTGAGAAAAACTCTGTAAGCTTGGTTTTTTTGTGTTTTTCTGCTAAATTACTTACGCCATCTCTAATAAATAAAATACCATTTTGATTTAGGTTTTCAATACTTTGAATCAAAATTTTCTCTTGATTTTCTGCACTAAAATAGTGTAAAACATCCATTACAAAAATTACATCATATTGTTTTTCAAAACTATAATTTCTTAAATCTCCTTGTTTGAAATTTATATTTTTGTTTTTGATATAATTATTGTTTGCAAGCATTATTTTTTCTTCATCATAATCTACGCCAAGAATATTCCTTTTTTTGTTTTTTAAGAATAAGAAATAATCTAAAAAACCATAACCGCAACCTAAGTTTAAAATATCTAATGCTTCATCAAATACAAAATGATGATTAAGGCTAGCTTCATAAGCGGTATATTTCTTTTCTTCAAGTTTATATTTTATTCTAAAATACCATTCTAAAATTGGTCCTTTGTACACGTAATTATAAAATATTGGTTCTTTTAAAAACGCTGTATTTTCCATTTCGTAGGAAAATTTTCGGTGTTCGTTTTTAAAATGTTTTGCAACTAATTTTGTTCTTTTGCTATAATTTTCTGCTTGAAATTGTTCTGGTGAAATTCGTTCTAAAAACTTTACATTGAGCCAAGAATTTTTCAACTGAAAATCGCTTTTAGACATGGTATAATGCGCTCCGTGAATTAAAACTGGTGTAATATCTAAATTTAATTTTTCTGCTAAAAAGAATGCTCCTTTTTTAAAGCGAGCAATTTCTCCAGTTTTTGAACGTGTACCTTCTGGGAAAATCATTATTGAATAACCATCATTAATTTTTTCTTGAATAGAGTCTAAATTGTTTTCTAAATCACTATTTAAAACAAAACCCGCTGTTCTTACCAAGTAGCCAAAAAATGGAGAATTATATACCCAATTATTGGTTACCAAAAGTACTTTGGGACTAATTGTTAAGGTCAATAAAATATCTAAAACAGAACTATGATTTGCAATTAATATAGAAGGTTTTTCAAGATTAAGAACATCTCTATTGAAAAACTTTTTAGTTACATTAAACATTATATAAATTAAAGACGCTCCGCCATAATGCAAAATAGTAGCCATTCCTTGTCGTTTCTTTTTCTTTGACATAGGTATTAATGCAAACAAAAATGCAATTACAGAACCCAACATACAACCTATAAAAAAATAGAAATATGCAAATGCAGAAACTAAATACGATGTCAATGTCCAAGGACTTCTATTTTTTTCTAAACGGTTAAATATTAACCATTTATATAGTATTGGTTGAAGTGTTAGTGAAATGAAAAGAATGCAAATCATTCCTAAAACGCTAATAAACCCAATTGAATAAACTGCTGGATGTTTTGCTAATATTAAAACTCCAGTTCCTACAATTGTTGTTATTGCAGAAAGAATAATTGCAGTTTTATAAGTTGAAAGTAAGTTTTTCCCGTATTTATATTTATTCAATATTCCATCAGAAATAAAGATGCTAAAATCGTCTCCGAGACCAAAAATAAATGTAGTAATAATAATATTTACAAAATTGAATTGAATACCAAGCAAAGCAGCCAAACCAACTATCCAAATCCAAGATACAAGCATTGGAATAAATACAACTAAAGCTAATTCTATTCTTCCATAAACGAGCAATAGTGTAAGAAAAACGATTAAAGAAGTGATTAATAAAATGAAATTGAAGTCTTTTCTAATAATTTCTAACAAACTACTTGCCATTGCAGACCTATCTAATATATCAATTCCTTCAATTTTTTCTATAGATTTTAAAACTTCAGCTTTGTTTTGTTTACTAACTACCAAAGTTGTTATAAAAGTTTTTTCTTCTGAAGAAGTATTTGCCAATTTATCAATTCCAAGTTCTTTCAAAAAAGCTTCTTCATTTTTTGAAGCTAAAATTTGATTATTTACCAAGTTTTTAAATTCATTAAATGCCGATATTTCAAAACCATATTTCAAAGCATATTTGTCAATGTTTTTAAAAACCTCAACTTTATTTTCAGACCAAAAAAGTTTCCATCTTTTCGAGTTTTTTTCTTTTATTTTTTCTGGATAAAAAAACTGTGCACTAGAACTTACTTGTTTTACATTTGGCGTTTTTTGAAGTTTTTTGAATAAAATTAAATTGTTCTTTTTAGCCTCTTCTAAGTTTTTACTTTTTGCAAATAGAAAAACTTTCTTTTCGTTTTCTGGGTTTAGTTTAAAAATTCTTTCTTCAGAATCTTTAAATTCTTTTGGGTGAAAACCAAGATTATCTATATTAGAATCAAAGGATATATTTTTAGATTGGTAAAAGAAGAAAACTGTAAAAACGGCTATTATCAAGAAATAAACTTTACTAGAAATTTTAAAAGGAAGCTTAATCGATTTTTTGAACAACTGTTTTTCACTAGATTTTCCGAAAGAAAAATTTGTAATTTTTAAAACAATAGGCAAAACTACTACAGTAAAAAATGCCGCACCGAGCAAACTTAAAGCCGCAAATAAGCCAAAGTCTTTAAGAATTGTAGAATTTGTAAACTGCAAAGCTAAAAAAGCAAGTACAGTTGTAAAACTACCAGTAAATAATGGTAAAGCTATATCGTTTACGGTTTCTTCTAAAGATTTTGAATGCTTGTAATGTGTAAAAAAATGAAAAGCATAATCTAAAATAATACCAAGCACAATAGCACCAGCAGCTATAGAAATAGCAGAAATATTTCCTTTGAACCAACCTATGGTTCCCAATGAAAAAAGCAAACCAAAAAATGCTGGCAATAAAAAATAAATAGGTGTACTCCATTTTCTGTAATAAATGAAAAGTAATAATAAAGTAAAAACTATAAAAATTCCAAGAGTAAGATTGGTATCAATTTTTACTTGTGTAGCATTTGCAACTGCAATTAAAAAAGGACTAAAATAGTCGAATTGATTTTTAGGAAACTTAGCATTCCAAATACTTTTAAAATCTTTAAGTTTTTCGGCAAAGACTATTTGAGCAGCATTATTTTTTTGAATACTATCTTTTAATGTACTAAAGAAAAATATTGATTTTCCATTTGCGGAATAAGTAATTCCATTTTTTTGTTGATAATTATCATCTTGACCAAGTTGTATTTGATTTAAGATAATAGGCGTTAAAGAAAATGGATCTTTTAGTATATATGGTACAGTAATATTTCCTTGCGGACTTTGAATTTTCTTGTACGCATCTTTCAATATACCATCTATAGCTCGTTCAGAAGTTCTTTTTTGTAAGCTATCTTGCAGTTCTTCACTAAAGTATTCTGGAATTTGATTGTAGAAAAAACTATAAAATTCTTTTACTCCAATATCAGAGTAATATGTAAAAGATTCTAAATAATCTGTGTAGTTAGTATTTAAGAAGTTTGTTAGGCTATCAGCAAGATTATCTACTTCGTTTTCAGTTAAATTTTCTACATCTAAAACAAAAGCAATTTGATTATTAAGTTTATTTTGTGTTAAAAAACTATTCAGTTCTTTAAATTCAGCACCTTGTGGTAAAGTTGCCGAAATATCTTCTTCCAAATTTAATTTACTTAAACCCGTAAACAAAACAAAACATAGCAAAGTAAATGCTAAAAAAAACAAGCTTATATTCTTTCTATTTTGGGTAACGAACGATAAAAAAGATGCCTGCATTTGGGTTTTATAGCCTAGTGTTAAAAAAATATTTAAAAAACATAAACAAAAGTAGTATTTTTTTTAAATTTGCAAGCCTTTAAATAGCTAATAAAAATCAATATGACACTAAACGAACTTAATGATTACGTTTATTCAAATAAAAAAATTGAAATTTCTAAAGAACAATCAAAAAAAGTTCTTGAAGCATACAATTTTTTAGAAGCATTTTCTAAGAAGAAAGTTATTTATGGAATAAATACTGGTTTTGGACCAATGGCACAGTTTAGAATTTCAGATTCTGAACTTAGAGATTTGCAATATAATTTGGTAAGAAGTCATGCAAATGGTACAGGACAAAGACTGCCAGATGAATACGTAAAAGCAGTAATGATTTCTAGATTAAATACCTTTTTATTAGGTTTTTCTGGTGTAAGTGTTGGTGTTGTAAACACTTTAGAAGCTTTTATAAATAACAATATAGTACCCGAAATTTTTGAACATGGAAGCGTAGGCGCAAGTGGAGATTTGGTACAATTGGCACATTTGGCACTTTGCTTAATAGGCGAAGGCTTTTGCTACGAAAACGGAGAAAGAAAAAAAACTGCAGATGTTCTAAAAGCAAAAAACATTGACCCGCTTGAACTTAAACTAAGAGATGGTTTAGCTTTAATAAACGGAACTTCTTGTATGACAGGAATTGGAATGATTAACATTATTCATGCAAAACGTTTAATGGCTTGGTCTGTAGGAATATCTTCTGTAATTAATGAAATACTAAATTCTTATGACGATTCTTTTTCTAAAGAATTAAATGAAGTAAAATTGCATTCTGGACAAAATGAAATAGCACAAAGAATGCGTACTTTTCTAAAAGATAGTAAATTAATTAAATCAAGAGAAGAGCATTTATTTACAAACGAATCGTTTTTAGAACAAGAAGAATGGCAACACAAAATTCAAGAATACTATTCTATAAGATGTGTACCACAAATTTTAGGGCCAATTAATGATGCGATAGAAGCCGCTGAAAAATTAGTTTTAGAAGAAGCAAATTCTGCAAATGATAATCCTATAATAAGACCAGACAAAAACAATGTATTTCATGGAGGAAACTTTCACGGAGATTATATCTCTTACGAAATGGATAAATTAAAAATTGGAATAACAAAGTTGTCTGTTTTAATGGAAAGACAATTGAATTTTATGTTAAATCATAAATTAAACGATAAATTCCCTGCATTTTTGAATGCTGGAAAACTAGGTTTAAATTTTGGTTTTCAAGGTGTACAATATGTTGCAACTTCTACAACGGCAGAAAATAAAATGTTGAGCAACCCAATGTCTGTACAAAGTATTCCAAACAATAACGACAACCAAGATATTGTAAGTATGGGTACAAATAGTGCTTGGATAGCTAAAAAAGTAATCGAAAATGCTTTTCAAGTTACATCTGTACACGCAATGGCAGTTTGCCAAGCAATAGACCTTTTAGAAGAAAAAGAAAAAAATGCTATTTCTACAAATAGTAAAAAGTTTTATTATAAAATAAGAACAAAATCAGATTTTATTACAGAAGATGTACCAGTTTTTGAAAGCATTAAATCTGTTACTAAATTACTTCAAACCAATGAAATATGAGTAAAATTAAAACAGCATTAATAACTGGAGCATCTAGAGGCATAGGAAAAGCAATAGCAATAACACTTGCAAAAGATTTGGGTTTACATATTATAGTAAACTACAATAGCAATGAAGAAGCCGCAAAAGATACATTAAGAATCATAGAAGAAAATGGTGGCTCAGGAGAAATTATGCAATTTAGTGTTCAGAACCATGAAGATGTTATTTCTAAATTAAATGCTTGGATAGCATCAAACCCAGAAAATGTAATAGATGTATTGATAAACAATGCAGGTGTAACAGCAGATGGTTTGTTTCTAATTATGGAAAAAGAAAATTGGGATAAAGTACTAAATGTTTCTCTTGATGGTTTTTATAATGTTACACTACCTATTTTAAAGAAAATGTCAAGAAATAGATATGGTAGAATTGTAAATGTAGTTTCGGTTTCTGGGCAAAAAGGAACACCAGGGCAAGTAAATTATTCTGCTGCAAAAGCTGGAATAATTGGAGCTACAAAAGCACTAGGACAAGAAATGGCAAAACGTAAAATTACTGTAAATGCCGTTGCTCCAGGTTTTATAGAAAGTGATATGACCAAAGATTTAGACGAGAGCAATTTAAAAAGAATGATTCCAATGAATCGCTTTGGAAAAGCACAAGAAGTTGCAGATTTGGTAAGTTTTTTAGCTTCACCAAAAGCATCTTATATTACAGGAGAAGTAATTAATATTAACGGAGGAATTTACTCATAATGAATAAAAGAGTTGTCATAACAGGCATGGGTATTTACTCATGTATAGGTAAAAACCTAGAAGAAGTAAGAAATTCTTTGTTTGAAGGAAAAAGCGGTATTTTTTTCGATGAAAAAAGAGATTTTATAGGCTACAGATCTGCATTAACAGGAATGGTAGAAGAGCCAGATTTAAAAAAACTTTTACATAGAAAGCAAAGAAATACCATGGGACAACCTGCCAAGTATGCATATTTGGCAACAGTTGAAGCTTTAAATAATGCTGGCTTAGATATAGACTATTTAGATAAAAATCATACAGGTATTATCTATGGAAACGATAGCACAGCTGGTGCAGTAATAGAAGGTGTAGATAGAATGCGTGACAAAAAAGATACGCAATTAATTGGTTCAGGTTCTATTTTTCAGTCTATGAACTGTACAGTAAATATGAATTTATCAACTATTTTTAAACTCAAAGGAATAAATTTAACCATAAGTGCAGCCTGTGCAAGTGGTTCACATTCTATAGGTCTTGGTTTTTTAATGATAAAACAAGGACTTCAAGAAAGAGTAATTTGTGGAGGAGCTCAAGAAACCAACGAATACGCAATGGGAAGTTTTGATGCTCTTGGTGCTTTTTCTAATAGAATAAATGAACCAACTAAAGCCAGTAGACCATTTGATAAAGATAGAGATGGCTTAGTTCCAAGTGGTGGTGGTGCTACTGTAGTTTTAGAATCTTATGAATCTGCAGTAAAAAGAGGTGCTCCAATTATTGCAGAAGTAATGGGATATGGATTTTCATCGAATGGAGAACATATTTCAAATCCAAATTTTGATGGTCAGGTAAGATCTTTAAATATGGTTTTAGAACAAGCAAATTTAACACCAAAAGATATTGAATATATTAACGCTCATGCAACATCTACTCCTGTTGGAGATAAATATGAAGCAATGGCTATAAATGAAATATTTGGTAGTAAAACGCCTGTAAGTAGTACAAAATCTATGACAGGTCACGAATGCTGGATGGCAGGCGCAAGCGAAATTATTTACAGCACATTAATGATGCAAAATGATTTTATTGCACCAAATATCAATTTTGAAAACCCTGATGAAGAATCAGCAAAAATTGATATTGTAACAAATACAAAACAACAAACTTTTGATACCTTTCTTTCAAATTCTTTTGGATTTGGAGGAACTAACTCAAGCCTAATTATAAAAAAGTTTAAAAAATGACAATAGAAGAAATAATTGAAACAACACAAGAATTTTTATCGGAAGAATTTGAGATTGATAAATCTGAAATTACTCCTGAAAACAATTTACACACTACCTTAGATTTAGATAGTTTAGACTATGTAGATTTAGTTGTAATTATAGAAGAAAATTTTGGTGTAAAACTTACAGCAGAAGACTTTAAAGATGTGCAGACTTTTCAGCAGTTCTATGACTTTATATATAAGGTAAAGAATTAAAAAAATGAGTTCTAAATGGGACGGAAAAAGTAAAGGCAATAGCCGCTATTAGATATATACGAGAGCTCTTCAGATATATACCAGCCGCTTACAGATATTAGTAACTTCCAGGTTTATGTCAAATATCGCTCCTTAACCACGCTCAAATGGTGCATTTCGTGCCCAACGCAAATAAAGCCTACGGCTCTTGCGGACAGTGGTAACCCGTTGGCTGTACCAATCAAATCTAGTTGGTCATTATCAAAGCCTTTGAAAAGAAGAAGCGTTGATTTCCGAATGATTTTGTATTCCTCCAGCATGTCGTTCCAATTACGAGAATCTGCTTTGCTGGACATAGCATATTCGTCATGGTCGTAGCCGAGAAGTGCCGTTTTTTCGCCTCTGGCAATGCTTAATGCGCGGTAGTTGAAAATGCGCTCGGTGTCCATAATGTGTTGCAACAATTCCTTGATGCTCCATTTTCCTTCGGAATACCTGAAGTTGCTTTTCTCTTCAGAAAGACTTGACCAAAACGAGTCTATTTGAACTAAAGATTCTTCTAATTCAGCAAATAGATTTTCGCTTTTAACCAAGTCGATGTATCGGCCGAAGTATTCTCCGTAGGCGTTTTTAGGTGGTTTCATATTTATGGGATTGTTTAGTCCTAAATCTTATTTGGGAGTTTCAGATAGCGGTTAGATTAAAAGTTGTTTGTTATAAAAAATATAAGTCTTTTTTATGAAGTTTTTTTAATGCCAATTGGAGACCTGAAGATGAAACGTTTTTATTCGCTTCGTATGTAAACGAGTGAACGTTATGATGCAATTGTAATTGGCTCAGGTTATGGGGGTGTTATTGCTGCGTCACGACTTGGAGGAATGAAGTAGAGAGATGGTGGTGGTTAGGAAGCCTGTCTGTTGGAGCAAGGTAGGTAGATGTAATCGGGTGAGTTCCAGATGCACTGCTCACACACTGTGGCCGCACTGGAAAGCTACATTGGCTTGGTAGAAATGGGCGTTGGCCTGCTACCTGCTGGTGGCGGCTGTAAAGAACTGGCCGTTAACGCTGCTGAAAATGCAGGCGACAACGACGTATTCCCATTCCTCGTTAAAGCGTTTGAGAACGTGGCAATGGCGAAGGTTTCAGCGTCAGCGCTGGAAGCCAAAGAAATGGGCTTACTGAAGTGGAGCGATACCATCGTATTCAACAGCTTCGAGCTGTTGCACGTTGCCAAAGCGAAAGCCGTTGGCATGTACGAAGGTGGTTACCGTCCGCCGCTAGCGGCTCAGGTGAAGGTAGTTGGTAAGCCAGGCATCGCTAACTTCAAAGCGAACTTGGTCAACATGATGCAAGGCAAGTTTATTTCCGAGCACGACATGGAAATTGCTAGCCGCATCGCCGACACGCTCTGTGGTGGCGAAGTGGTTGCTGGCTCGATCGTGAACGAAGACTGGCTGAACACGCTTGAGCGTGAGCACTTTATGGCTCTGCTACAAAACCA
>CAKZQD010000025.1 GCA_937139485.1 uncultured Bacteroidota bacterium
AGATTCGCTTTTGTTTAAACTTTTACTCAAGTTCATGACTTCTTCCATTCCTTTATAAATACTTTTTTGTTCTTGAATCCAAGCAGTTTCTTCAGCAAGTATATCTAATCTGGCTTTGAGTTTTTCTACTTCAGGGTTGTTTTTTACTGGAAGCAAATAGTTTCTTTCATATTTGGCAGAAAGCAAAGTAACATTTGTACCGCCTGCTATTTGTACTTGAAGACTTGCAGGGTTTATGGCTGTAGAAATTCCTGTTAGAATAATTTCTTGTTTTCCAGCTAGTAGTTTGGTGTTGACTTTTCGGCTTACTTCTGCGTTTTGTTTGAATACGGTAACGTCTGTAATTTTAGAGTCAAGTGCTTTTTGAGCTTTTGAACTGATTAATTCAGTAGTAATAATATGCCCTCCAGTTTCTGATACTCCTTTTGCTAAAAAAAGTGTAGAAATTCCGAATGAAGTACCAAACTCTACAATGTTTTTAATATTATTTTTTATGATTTGCTCACATAGGTCTTCTCCTTGATTTTTAGATATAGAGAGGTATGCATTTTCACAATCAGCTGGCTGAATGGGTCTGAAAATGCTTTTTGCGGCAATTTTTGCCATTTTTAGGTAATCGTACTGGGCATCTTTATAAAGTCCAGATACGGTGGTATCAATTTGATTATATGCCATGTTCATTTAGTTATGTTTTATTGAAAAATGGAATATCGGCATAACCGATATTCCATGATGGAATTGAGTTAGTTATTAAAATTTCCCGTTCTCATTTTTCCATTCTGACTTAGCAGGAATAGGAGCGATAACATCCCAATGCTCTACAATTTGCCCATTCTCAAATCTGAATAAGTCATAAAAGGCAGTTAGATCACCTTTGCCGAACTTTCCTTCGCTCATGGTTAATACGAAGTTTCCTTCGCCTAAAACCTTATGAAGTTTAGTGTATTCCATCACTAATCCGTTTTCAGCAAAATACTTCATTGCTGCCCCAAAGCCTTCCAAGCCATCTGCAACAGCAGGGTTGTGCTGAATATATTTTGTAGGATTGATATAGTCTGTAAAATTGGTTTTATGAGCAAACAAAATATCGTCTATAAAATTTTGAACTACTTTTCTGTTGCTTTCTGTTTTATCTAAATCAGTTAAAGTGGTTTCTCCATCTGTTTGTGTTCTTCCACTTGGATTTTTAGGTTGAATAGCAATCAAATTGTCCCAATGTTCTACAATTTGTCCATTTTCAAAACGGAAAACATCAAATCCAATTTTTGGTCCAAAAAAGTCATAAATAGTATGTGAGAATGTATAATCTCCATCTTGAAAAGAACGAACAACTTTCGCTTTAAAACCACCTTCTGGTGCGTGATGTAGCACTTCTCCAAAACCTTCTAAACCATCTGCAACCATTAGGTTGTGTTGTTTGTAATTTGTTGGGCTTATAAAGGCAATTGTAGATTGGTCGCCTGTTTCCATACTTGTAATTAATGCCGCAGCTTTTTCTTTGTTTGATAATTCTGTTTTAGTTTCCATTTTTCCTGTTTTTTTTGTGATTAAATCTTTTTTCGTTGTGTTACAAGATGCTACTAATAGAGCTATTGTAACTGTTGTAATTATTTGTTTCATTTCTTTGTTTTTTTGTTTTTTTGTTTGATACAAAGATGCGACAAGAAACAACTGTGGAAAAGATGAAAAAAGGCGTAAAAATGGTTAAAGTCGAACCTTTAGATGGTTGAAACGGATTTTATGAAAGAATTTGGGGTTAATCCTGTATTTTTCTTAAAGTATTTAGTAAAATTTGTAGGGTCTTCAAAACCTAATTTATAAGCTAATTCAGTACTTTTTATTCCTGAGTTAATTAAGTTTCTTTTTGCCTGAAGTATTATGTAATCATCAATTACATTCTTGGCTGTTTTATTCACTAACTTTTTACATATAGTATTTAGATGTTTATAGGTTACAGCCAATTTATCAGCATAAAAATTTGCACTTCTACTTTTTGTATGATTATGCTCTATAAGTGAAGTGAATTTCTGAAAAATACCAATTTTTGAAGTATCCTTAATATATAAGGTTTGATTTTGTTTGATATTTTCTGCTTTTGATATAAGAATTGTAAACAGAGAATTAATGATATTTTTATGATTGAAGGACTTAGAATTATTGTGTTCTTTTTGTAGAAGTTTAAAATATTCTTCAAAATCTGATTCACTTGGAATTTGAAGAATAGGTGAGAATAACTGTGGATTAAACAATCTAAAAACGAAATCTTCTGTTAAATTAGAAAAGTAACTCACAAAATATTCTTCTGTAAATATGATGCAAAAACCTTTTAGACTTTCTGAAAATTCAAACGCATTTACTTGTTCTTTTGTAAGATAAACCAATGTATTTTTTTGAACAGAATACCATTTAAAATCAATATAATGTCTGCCTTTTCCTTCTGTAAAAAAAATTAAATTATAAAATTTGAGCTGATGTGGTAATTCTGGATTATGTCCTTGTTGTTCTTTGGTTTGAGCAATTTTTTCAATAGGAACAATTTCAAAACCAAAATTTTCAGTTGTGGAATGATTAAATTTTATATGAGGTATATCTTTGTTTGCCACTTTTATCATTTTTCTTTTTAGTTACTATGTTTCTTTAGCTTGTTACCAAAGTATTTATAAATATGTAACATTTTTAATGATTTAACTTTAACAAAACTTAGTCAAAATAAGTTTAGAAACAAACCAAATAAAAAGTAATTTTCTAAAAAAACGAAAAACCAAAACCTAAAGAAACGCTGTCTAACCTACTGTTTTCGAAACCAGGAATTGTTTTTCTATGAAAATCTAATTTTAAAAGTGTGTTCCATCTTTTTTCTCCAGAAATTTGAAGACCAATACCAAAACCATAATAATTTCCATCTGGGTATTTATCTGAAGGTCGCCACATTTTACCAATGCTAGATTCTATAAAAAGAGAATTGTCGTGTTTTTCTGCAATATTATACCTCAGTGTTCCGTAAGTAGGAATAGCGTTTATACTTTCTTTCCAATGATGATCGAAACCCGCATTAAAACTCGCGGCAAAACGTTTGTTAAATTGATACCCAAAACCTGCTCTAATTAAAACTGCTGCTGGCGCCAAAAAAGGTTCATCATCTCCAAAACCCTCATCAAATTCATTTCTTCCAAAAGTGAAATTCAGCGAACTTGTAAAAAATGGTGTTCCTTTTTTTTCTTGTGAAACTAACGTTTGTGTTCCGCAAAAAATGATGATAAAAAGTAGTATTTGTTTCATATAATAGTTTTTAGTTTCAAGAATTGAAACAAAAACTATTCCGTTTCTAAGGTTTTTATAAAATTTTCGATAGAAAGTCCATCTTCAACAGAGAAATTACCAATTTTAGTACGTCTTAAAGCAGATAAATGTGCGCCAGAATTTAGTGCTTTTCCATAATCGAAAGCTAAAGAACGAATATAAGTTCCTTTGCTACAAACTACTCTAAAAGCTACTTTTGGTAAATCTATTTTAGTAATTTCAAATTCAGAAACTGTAACTGTTCTTGCTTTTATTTCTGTAGTTTCTCCTTTTCTGGCTAATTCATACAAGCGTTTTCCGTCTTTT
>CAKZQD010000026.1 GCA_937139485.1 uncultured Bacteroidota bacterium
AAGTAGAAATTGTAAGAGTAGAACATCCAGAGAATTCTTACAAAGCTTTAGATGGTATGGTTGAGCATGTAAAAAATATTTTACGCGAACTTAAATTACCATATAGAATATTACGTTTATGCGGTGGAGATACAGGATTTCCATCTGCAATGACTTACGATTTTGAGGTGTTTTCTACAGCTCAAAAGCGTTGGTTAGAAATATCGAGTGTTTCTAATTTTGAAACTTACCAAGCAAATCGATTGCGGTTACGCTTTAAAAATAGCAATGGTAAAAATGAATTGGCACATACATTAAACGGAAGTTCTCTTGCATTACCTCGTGTATTAGCAGGAATTTTAGAGAATTATCAAACCGAAAAAGGTATTGTAATTCCAGACGTATTAGTACCATATACTGGTTTTTCTATTATTGATTAATATAAGATTATTCTTACGAAATTAATCTAAAAAACATTTTATCACCGATAAAGTGTTAACAAAACACGCTGTTTAACGAAAAAGCATTCGTTTGTTTCTTTTTTAAGAATAAAGGCTTATTTCTGAGAATTACATCCTAAGTAAAATTACACGGATGAATTAACTAAGCCTTCAACAAGTAACAGGCAACTTGAAACCTGAAAAAAAACTTGTAAATTTTAGTTTTTTGTCCAAAATAATAATATCTTGCATTCAAATTAAAAGGATATTTTTATAAATATTCATTTTCAAACGCTTTCAATGTCATTGAAAGATTCACTTTAGTTTTAAAGAAGTTTCAAATTCTAAAATTAAAGATTTTACAAAAAAATTATTATGGAATACAATTCTCAAAGAGAACCTATAAAATTACGTGAATACGGAAGAAGTATTCAAAAATTAGTTGATTTTGCTTCAACTTTAGAAGATAAAGCAGAAAGACAAGATGTAGCAGAACATATATTAAGTATAATGGGTGGCGTAAATCCTCATCTTAAAAACGTTGAAGATTTCAAACATTTACTTTGGGATCATTTACACTTAATGGCAGATTACGAACTAGAAGTAGACTCGCCATACCCAAAGCCAAATAAAGAAACTCTGGCAGAAAAACCTGCAAAATTAGACTATCCAAATAAAAATATACGCTATAAACACTATGGCAAAAATATTTTAAGTATGATAAAGTCTGCCACTAAAATGGAAGACAAAGAAAAACAGCTTGAATATGCAAAATGTATTGCCAACTATATGAAAAAAGTTCAAGCAAGTAGAAAAAATAATGGCGAAGTAGTAAATGACCTTATTATAATAAACGATTTAGAATCTATTTCTGACGGTGTGTTGAAACTTGAAGACGAAACTACACTTACTAAAGTAAAAGTAAATAGAAATTACAAAAACAAGAACAACAAGAATAACAATAATCGTAAAAGAAATAATAATAACAATAACAACAATCGAAAGAGAAACAATCGTTAAATTTATTTTTAATGTCAGAAACTAAAACTTTAGACCCAAGCAATTGGTCAGAAAAATATACAAACCAATTATTTGCATTTGCATATACGAGAACAAAAAACCAAGCATTGTCTGAAGATTTAGTACAAGATACTTTTTTTTCGGCACTTAAAGCAAAAGAAAATTTTAAAGGAAAAAGCACCGAAAAAACTTGGCTGTATTCAATTCTAAAAAATAAAATAATAGATTACTACAGAAAGTCTTCAACTAAAAAAGAAAAAAACATTTTAGATGATGAAGACAAAAGCAGTGATGCCATTTTTGCTCAAAACGGACATTGGAAAAATTCTGATGGCTTTGTAACATCAAAAAATGAAGCTTCTCTGCTTATTGAAAATAAAGAATTTTACGAAATATTAGATAAATGCCTTGCAAATCTTCCATTAAAGACAGAACGCGCCTTTAGAATGAAACACATTGAAGGTCTAGAAACCCAAGAAGTATGTAAGGAGTTAGAAATAAGTGCGTCAAACTATTGGGTTTTACTTCACCGAGCAAGATTATCTTTGAGAGATTGTCTTTCAAAAAATAAAATAAAATAATGATAAATTGTAAAAAAGCAAGTGAGTTGGTTTCAAAAAAAATAGATAGAAGACTCTCTTTTAGTGAAAAAATTTCCCTAAAAATACACAATATAATTTGTGGTGTATGCACAATGTTTGAAACCGAAAACCAAGTAATTTCTGAATGCTTGAAAAAGAATAATAAAAATATTCCTTTAATAAATGAAAAAAAGAAAAAAGAAATTCAAGAAGCTATAAATAACTATAAATAAGTCATTTACGATGCTTTACCAAATTGTTTTTTAAAAAAAACTGCACTAACTAAATCCAAGACCTAAACTTCTGCCGTAACTAAAAGTAACAATATATCATTCAATTAAACTTTTAAAAAATTAAACATTATGAAAAATTCAAAAAAAATATTACTAGCAGGAACAGTATTAGCTGGGTTTACAGCCACTAGCACAAACGCATTATTTGCAAGCACAGATTTAGGCGAAGCATCAGATGTAAGAACAAACTTATTATCAGATTTTAATTCTCCAGCATTAAACAACGATGGCATTTTAGCCTCTTTAGAAGCAAAATGTGGCGAAAGCAAATGTGGAGAGAAAAAAACTGACGCTAAAGCAAAAAATAAAGCCGCAGAACATAAATGCGGAGAAGGAAAATGTGGCGAAGGTAAATGTGGAGAGAAAAAAACTGATGCAAAAGCAAAAGACAAAGCCGCAGAACATAAATGTGGTGAAGGAAAATGTGGTGAAAAGAAAACAGAATCTAAAAAAGATTCAAAAGATAAAGCTGCGGAATCAAAATGCGGTGAAGGAACTTGTGGTTCTAAGTAATCACTAATTAAATAAAAATTTATTAAAGGGTTTGTGGTTTTAAAACTACGAACCCTTTTTTGTTATATTTGTAAAAAGCTGTAAAAATGAGCGTTGAAGGTAAAGTAGGAATTGGGTTTAGAAGAGATTTTGCAACAAATTTTCTGAATTCTGATGTTTTAAAACCAGGTTTTGTAGAGTTTGCTCCAGAAAACTGGATAGGAATGGGCGGTTATTGGCGAAAAAAACTTGAAGCTGTTGTAGAAAAATATCCAATATTATGTCATAGTTTGTCTATGTCTATTGGCAGCCCAGACGATTTAGACATGAATTATTTAAAAGACATCAAACAATTTTTAGACGATGTAAACTGCCAAATGTATTCCTTTCACCTAAGTTTTGCAAAGTGTGACAATGCTCATTTGTATGAATTATTGCCAATTCCATTTACAGAAGATGCAGCAAATCACGTAGCAGAAAAAATTAAAAGAGTACAAGATTTTTTGAATAGACCTGTTGGAATAGAAAATTCTTCATATTACGCTACAGCTATTCCTGAAATGGAGGAAGTAGAATTTATAAACAAAGTCATAGAAAAAGCCGATTGTAAAATGCTTTTAGATGTAAACAATGTTTACGTAAATGCTTTCAACCATAAATACGATGCCAAAAAATTTATAAACGATTTACCACTAGAAAAAGTACTTTACATACACATGGCAGGTCATTTACAAGTAAATGAAGATACTATTATAGACACACACGGCGAGCCAATTATAGACCCAGTTTTTGATTTATTTGAATGGACAATTGCTAAAATGAAACCCGTACCAGTATTACTAGAAAGAGATTTTAATATTCCAAAACTTGCCGAACTTCAAGGAGAAGTAAGTCAACTGCAAGGTATAGTAAATAAAGTTTGGCAAACAGTAGAAAAATAAGTTATGAAACTAAAAGATACAACATATAAGGCTTATAGCGGAATTGCAAAATACTGTAGAACAGGAGATTCTAAACATATTAAAGACTTAGAACTACGACAAGACAGAATGCCTCATTATAGAAGATTGGTTTTTAATATTACAAAAAACACCTTAAAACAAGCCTATCCTATAACTTTCAAACTTTTTAATAATGCACAATGGGAAGAAGTTGTTGATGATTATTTTAAAAACCATAATGCACAAGAATATAGAATTTGGTTAATGCCAAAAGAATTTTATGAATATGTAGTTGAAAAAAAGTATGCCAAAAAATACAATATGCCTTTTTTAAATGACCTTCTACTTTTTGAATGGATAGAAATAGAAGTGCATACAATGGAAGACGAAATTTTTCCTAAGATTAAAAAAGAAGGAGATATTTGGAATGACATTTTAATTTTGATGCCAGAATATCGTTTATTACAGTTAGAATATCCTGTACATATAAAACAAACCAAAGAAATTACTGCTGCAGACAAAGGAAACTATTTTTTATTTTCTTACAGAACACTTGAAAACAAAAGCGTAAAATTTATGGACTTATCTATTTTATTTGCTTTTTGTATAGAACAAATAGAAGAAGGAAACACATTAAAAGACATAGTAAAACAATTTTTCACTTTAACAAATTCAGAATTTAATAATGAAATTAAAGAAAAAACAGAATCATTTATAAAAGGACTTATTCAAAAAGAAGTTGTTTTGGGTTTTAAATAAAAGTATTCAAAAACGACATTCTATTCTAAAAAATTACAACTTTGAAAAAAATTAAATTACCAATAGTACTCTTGTTTGCAATTACAGTTTCTTTATTTTCTTGTAAAAAGGAAATTGATTACAATTGTGGAGAAAATTTGTTTGTAAAAAATGTATTCGATGATATAGAAGTTGAAACTGTTCAATACGGGTTTACAGAAAAATCAAACGGTTCTGAATACAAATTAATGATGGATATTTATCATTCAGCATCTGCACCTGAAAACAGACCTGTAGTTATTTGGGCTTTTGGTGGCGCATTTGTTCAAGGAGATAGAAAACAACTTGAAGCTTATGCAAGGCATGTAGCAGAAAAAGGTTATGTAGGCATTTGTATAGATTATCGACTTTTAGATTTATCCAATGGCTTTCCAACAGAAGAGCAGTTTAGAGACATTGCCGTAAAAGCAGTATCAGACATGAATGCATCTGTAAGATATACTAAGTATTTAGCAGCAGGAGAAAATAAATTTAAAATTAACCCAGATAAAATTTTTATAGGAGGACTTTCTGCAGGAGCAATTACCGCCGTAATGGTTGGCGCACTTGACGAAACAGACCTTATAGATAGCACAAATTTATATTTAATAAATCAAAATGGAGGTTTCAAAGGAAATAGTGGCTTAGCAGTAGCAAACTCATATAACAACAATGTTTCTGGAGTAATTTCATTGTCTGGAGGTATTTTTGATATAAATTGGATAGATGCCGAAGATCCTCCTATTTACAATTACCATGGTACCGCAGACGATATAGTTCCTTATGATTTTGGTTTTGTAGAACCATTTGGTGTGCAAATATTAGAAATGTATGGCAGTAAACAAATTAACAATAGAGCAGAAAGCCTAGGAATAAGAACACAAATAAGAACTGTAAATGGAGGTACGCATACTAATATTTATGGTGCTGGCGGAAGTTTCCCTAATGATTATGAAGCAATGTTTGAAGAATTCCCTCAGTTTTTGTTGGTGGAATTGTGTGAATAGTATTTTTTTTTAGAAATGAAAGTTATAGAGCCAAAATTTAGATGTGGAACAAGTAAAGCAATAAAAGAGCTGGTTGAAAAATATAGTTATCATTATGAGGGTTGGATGCAAGATTGGCCTTATGAAATCGTTGAGTCAAAAGATATTGATAAATACTTTCAACATTATAGCGAACAAATAAATGATGATAAAAAATTTATTTTAATGAAATTTTTGATACAGGCTTTAACAGATATTAAAAATGAGAGTGTCTTTATTGAAAAATGGAATTTATTAAAGCCAAGAATAATCAAGGATTTTGAGGTTCATGAATACACAATATTTTATTGGAGTTGTTTTGGAGAAAAACTATCTGATTGCTGGAAAATAACTCCATATATTAGAGAGTTATGGTATGAAATAAAAAAGCCGAACTAAGTTTCTTAGTTCGGCTTTAATATTTTAGAATATAATAGCTTATTCAGCTACTACTTTAAAGTCTAGTTCAAATTCAACTTCTTTATGTAAAGAAACTTTTGCTTTGTATTCACCTAAAGTTTTAATTTCTTCTCCAAGTATTTCTACTCTTCTTCTGTCTACTTCTACACCAGCTTGGTTTTTAATAGAATCGCATAAATGGTGAGTAGTAACGCTACCAAATATTTTTTCAGTAGTACCTACTTTTGCACCAACAGTAATAACTTGTCCAGAAAGTTTTTCTGCAATTGCTTTATAATCTTCAAGCATTGCTTCTTCTTTTCTATGCTTAAACTTCATTTTGTTGTTTAGCATTTTTATATTAGACGGGTTTGCTGTTACAGCAAAACCTTGAGGAATTAAATAGTTTCTACCGTATCCGTTTTTTACTTCTACGATATCATCTGCATAACCTAATTTCTCTACATCTTTTTTTAATATTAATTTCATCTGTATAAATTTTAGGATTATTTTTTTAATAAATCTGCAACATAAGGTAATAAAGCTATGTGTCTAGCTCTTTTTACTGCTTGTGCTACTTTTCTTTGATACTTCAACGAGTTACCAGTTAATCTTCTTGGTAAAATTTTTCCTTGTTCGTTTATAAAGTTCAATAAATAATCAGGATCTTTATAATCGATATATTTAATTCCATTTTTTAGGAATCTACAATATTTTTTTTGTTCCTTACCTATCGTAATTGCAGATAGGAATCTTATGTTTTTATTTCCTGCCATGTCTTATGCTTTTTCGGTTTTAGAATTATCTGTCTTTACGGTTTTGTTTCTTCCAACAAGACCAGCTCTTTTGTCATCGTTATATTTGATAGCGTACTTGTCGCATCTAACGGTTAAAAATCGCATAATGTTTTCATCTCTTTTCAAAGACAATTCTAATTTTTCAATAAGCTGAGTGTCGGCTTTAAATTCGACATGGTGATAAATTCCAGTGGTTTTCTTTTGAATTGGATAAGCCAATTTTTTAAGTCCCCAGTGGTCTTCTTCAACAATCTCTGCTCCATTGGATTTTAGAAAGTCTGTATAAGATTTAACACTTTCTTTTACGTCCTCTTCTTTGAGAACTGGAGTTACAATAAATGTAGTTTCGTACTGATTCATAATGAAACGTGTTTATTTTGATTGATTAATAAAAAATTTCGAGCGGCAAAAGTACGTTTATTTATTTAAAAAATGCTTTCTATTTTAAAAAACATCCTATATTTTTCAGTAAAATTCTATTGTAGAGCATCTTATAGGATAAAAATTTTATTTTTTATCCTATAAGAATGTCGTAATTCTAAAATCGAAAATGAATTTTATCTACTATAATTTGGTGCTTCCTTTGTAATCGTAACATCGTGTGGGTGGCTTTCTCTAATTCCAGAAGAGGTAATAATTGTAAACTGTGCATCTTTTAATGCTTCAATTGTAGCTGCTCCACAATAGCCCATTCCTGCTCTAAGTCCACCAGTAAACTGATGTGTAACTTCAGAAAGTGAACCTTTATAAGCCACTCTTCCTTCTATTCCTTCTGGTACTAATTTTTTTACATCGTCTTCTACGTCTTGAAAATATCTATCTTTCGAGCCTTTTTTCATAGCTTCTACAGAACCCATTCCTCTATAAGATTTAAATTTTCTTCCTTGAAAAATAATGGTATCGCCAGGCGCTTCGTCTGTTCCTGCAAAAAGCGAACCTGCCATTATAGAATCTGCTCCTGCTGCTATTGCTTTTACTATATCTCCGGTTTGTGCAATTCCACCATCTGCAATTAAAGGCACGCCTGCTTTTCTACAAGCTTTTGCGGCTTCAAAAATAGCTGTAAGTTGTGGCACTCCTACACCTGCTACTATTCTAGTAGTACATATAGAACCTGGTCCTATTCCTACTTTTACAGCATCTACGCCTGCATTTATAAGTGCTTGTGCTCCAGATTCTGTTGCTACGTTTCCTGCTATTATTTGCAATTCTGGATAATCTTCTTTTGCCTTTTTTACTAAATTTATTACTCCAGCAGAATGCCCGTGAGCCGTATCTATGGCAATTACATCTACGCCTACTGCTACTAAAGCATCTATTCTTTCATACATATCTGGTGTTACGCCTACTGCACCGCCTACCATTAATCTACCCATTTTATCTTTGCAAGAGTTTGGATAATTTTGTACTCGAAGTATATCTTTATAGGTAATTAAACCAACCAATTTTTCATTTTCATCAACTATTGGTAGTTTTTCAATTTTGAATTTTTTTAGAATTATTTCAGCATCTTCAAGCGTTGTACCTTCTGTTGCTGTAACTAAGTGTTCGGCTGTCATTAGCTCTGAAACTAGCTTTTCTTTTGATGTTTCAAATCTTAGATCTCTATTTGTTAAAATGCCTACAAGTGTGTTTTCGCCATTTATTATTGGAATACCACCTATTTTGTTGTCTCGCATTATTCTTTGTGCTTCGCCAATTGTAGCATCTACTTTTAAAGTAATTGGATCTACTATTAAACCACTTTCAGATCTTTTTACCTTTCTTACTTGAGCTGCTTGTTCTGCGATGGTCATATTTTTATGAATAAAACCCAAACCGCCTTCTCTTGCCATGGCTATTGCCATTTGAGATTCTGTAACGGTATCCATAGCCGCAGAAACTATTGGCATATTTAAAGTAATACCTTTGGTAAGTTTTGTTTGCAATGAAACATCTCTTGGTAAAACTTCTGAGTAAGCAGGAATTAAAAGTACATCATCGAATGTGAGACCTTTTAGCGCAAATTTGTTTGAAATATCCATTTTGAAGTATTTCGGTGCGAATATAATAAAATTTAACTTAACTCACTAAGCAAAAACATTTATTGGATAATAAATTTATGTGTTGCAACATCTTTATTTGTATATAGTTTTATTAAGTATACGCCTTCAGAAAAATCGTCTAGTATTATTGTGTTTTCTAAAATACTTTTTAGAGATCCTTTTTTTAGTATGCTTCCAGAAAGATTTATGATTTCAAAATTTAAAAAGTAATTATCTGGCTTATAGAAATTTTGTCGAATAGTAATTTGAGTGTTTGTGGGATTTGGATAAATTAAAATATTATTTTGCTGAGAAAAAAAACAATTATAACTTGAATTGTAGTTAAATGTTTTTTCCAAATGAAAATTTACATAACATTGTCTTTCTTCATAAAATTTTAGAATATTGTTTTCAAGTTGATATTGCCATTCTTCAAAAGAAAGCAAGTTTAGCCATCTTGCTTGGTGTTCAATATAGTGGTTTGGTATGTTACTCATTAAAACATCGTAATTGTTTTTTAGTGTTTTATATGATAAATTATTTTCTAAAAGGTAAATATATTTTTCAATAAATTCTGTTTTAAAGCTTTGATTTTGTATGAGTTTTCTAAAAAAAAGAGTTGCATTTGGTGGGTTTGGCCATTTAGGACCATCGGCTTGCATAATATGCTCAAACATGTTTTTTTCTACGGTAAAGTCATTAGAGAATGTTCCATCTAAATCGAAAAATAAAAATCTCCACTTGCTATTATTATAATTCCATATTTTACAATTATTACCAGGCCAATCTTGATTATTGAAAAACAACTGAACAATATGATAAGTAATAAAATTGTCTATATCTAATTTTGTTTTTACATAGTTATAATGTTCTGGCAGACTTAAATCATTCTCATCAATATAAGTTTTAAGCTCTAAAAAGGCAGAGTTATCTCCTTTAATGGTCTCTGAGTTTCTATACTCTATAATATTTATTTGGTCGTTTTTAGAAATTTCAAATTTTGCTTTTAAAAAATTTTTGTCTAGTTTTTTAGCTAAAAAATGTATTCCCCAGTATTCTCCATTTATATATACAATTATTGCTTGGCTATTGCTACTTTCAAAGTTTAGGTTTTGAACAGTATTATTTATTAAATAATCTGAAACAATTCTATGATTCCAAGAAGAATAAGTGGCTCTTAATAAAAATTTATTTAAGCCTTCTTCTCCCAAAATATTTTTAAAATCTTGATAGCCATATTTTTTTGAAGTTTCTATTCTTAAAGATTTTTGAGGGTTTCTTCTCGATGCGCCTCCATGAATTTTTATTTCTGCATTTTGATTTTGAATATGTTTCTTTGAACTATTAAAATAGCTAAGATGAACTTGTTTTACTTTTTCTGACTTTGAAAAATAATTTCCAGACCAAAGTGGCGAATCGCCATTGTATGAATTACCTGGCACATATATACCTGTATCTTTTTGAAATAATATATTGGCGTTTAAACTTAAACTTATTACAGGAATATCATAATTGTTTTTATTTATAAAAAAATCTTTAGTTACAGTTTGTGAAGTACTTTTAGCATTGTAAAAACTTTTAAATTTTATAACTGTTGCTTTATTTATAGTAGTGCTTGGTGCTATATTTTCAAATTGAAGTTCTTCACTTATAGGTGAAGTTAGTATATTGCATAACTTGTTGGCGCTATTTGTTTTATCGCTTATTAATATAGAATCTGTAAAAATATTGCTAGTAAAACTTGGTTCGCTACCATCTAATGTATAGCGTATTATATGATTTGGTTTTAAAGCTTTTACTTCTAAATAAAAACCATCATCATAAAAACCACTTTCGTGCGAAAAGCTTAGATGATTGCTTTCGGCATTAGTTTTTTGTGGACTTGGAATATCTAAAATAGACCATTCATTACTTTGTTCATTTTTTCTTCCAAAACTAAAATCTGCTTTTAATATTGGAATTGTTATAGTGTCTATAATTGAATTTTTGCTCAGAAAAAGTTTTTCGCCTTTGCTGCTAAGCTTAAAATTTGTATGCAGTTCTGGCGTAAAAATGTTTTCACTGCTAGCAAAAACAACTATAAAACTATCGGGATATATTTCTAAACTAGGAAATTGCCATTGTTGTAGATTATTCTCATCGTCGCTCAAAAAATAATTTTGAAGTTGTATAGTGTCATTAGAATTATTAAAAATCTCTATCCAATCTTCGGTTTTTGCTTCATAACTTTCTATGCCATTATAGTTTTTAGAAACTACTTCGTTTATCTGTAAACCTTGCGATTTTAGATTTAGTGGAAGAAGTAGTAATATTGTAAAAAAGAAAAATAGTTGTCTGAACACTTTTCAAATATAATATAAATAAATATGAAAAACCTTGCTTTACATTGGAAAATTATTATTGGAATGACCTTAGGTATTTTATGGGCAATTTTTCCAGATATTATTATTGAAATAAAGGCTTATTTAAACAATGTAGAAACTAAGGAAATTTTGAAAGGATCTTTAGGTGATTTTAAAAATCAGTATATACATTTTACTTCAAACTGGATTTCTCCTTTTGGAAAAATATTTGTCAACTTACTGAAGTTAATTGCTTTGCCATTGGTTTTGTTTTCTGTAATAGGTGGCATAGCAGGAATTGGAAACCCTGAGGAAATAGGAAAAATGGGTTTTAAAACACTTGGAATGTACCTTGCTACAACCATTTTTGCGGTAAGTTTAGGCTTAGGTTTGGTAAATTTACTACAACCAGGAAAAGCTTTGAGCGATGCTTCTAGATTAGAAAACAGAATAAACTATGAGCTTTGGGCAAAAACGGAAAACATAGCTTTGAAAGATAACATTTGCTATTCTTGCAAGGTAGAAAATATCGATTTAGTAAAGCAAGTACAAGAAGAAATGAAGCTTTCGGAAATAGAAAATGAGGTTTCTACAAGATTAAATACTGCTAATAAAACACTAAAATCTGGTCCGCTGCAAGCTTTGGTAGATATGGTTCCAAAAAATGTTTTTGCTGCTTTGAGTTCTGGAGCTATGCTTCCTGTAATTTTCTTTGCTATTTTCTTTGGAATTTCTTTATTGTATATTCCAAAAAAACAAAGTGAACTAGTTATAAATTTTACAAACGCCGTAAATGAAGTTTTTCTAAAAATGATTGATTTCATAATGAAAGTGTCTCCATTTTTTGTATTTGCATTGCTTGCTGGAATGAAACTAAATAAAGGAATGTTTTTAGGTTTAGTTTCTTATTCTTTGGTTGTAATTTTAGGTTTAGCAACCATGATTTTTGTGATTTACCCTGTTTTACTAAAGCTTATTTCAAAAAAATATGCTTATTTTGAATTTTTCAAAAAAATTGCACCCGCGCAGTTAATGGCTTTTAGTACAAGTTCTAGCGCAGCTACATTGCCTATAACTATAGAATGTGTAGAAGAAAATTTGAAAATAAATCCAAAAATAAGCGGTTTTGTGCTACCAATTGGTGCAACTGTAAACATGGATGGCACGAGTCTTTACCAAGCTGTTGCTGCAATATTTTTAGCACAAATGTTTATGGTAGATTTAAGTTTGGGACAACAAATAACCATTATGCTTACAGCAGTTTTGGCATCTATTGGTTCTGCTGCCGTGCCTAGTGCTGGTTTGGTAATGCTTATGATTGTACTTACATCTGTAGGTTTAAATCCTGCTTGGATAGCAATAATTTTGCCAGTAGATAGAATTTTAGATATGATGCGAACTACTGTAAATGTAACTGGCGATGCTACAATTTGTGCAGTAATTGATAAGCTTGAAGAAGAATAATTTACATATTTTTGCACAATGAAAACCTATAAAAAATATTACATTATTCCAGAAATTCCTGAAATTGTTTATCAAGCACTAACAAATGAAATGACAATAAAACTTTGGACAGGTTTTGAAGCAAAAATGAAACCAGAACCAAATACAGAATTTTCACTTTGGGATGGTAATATTGTAGGAAAAAATATCGAATTTGAAGAAAGTAAAAAAATTGTACAAGAATGGTTTTTTGGCGATCAGAAAGAAAAATCTATTGTTACAATGAAACTTCATAAACACAAAAAAGGTACTTCTCTGGAATTAGAACATACAAATATTCCTTCTGAAGATTTTGAAGATATGTGCGAAGGTTGGGACAATGCCTATTTTGGTGAAATTATTGATTTCTATACTGGAGAATAAAAAAAATAATGCCTGTCGGGAAGTTTACCAGTCATTAATACCAAGTATTGGAGACGCTAGCAATAATAAGCCTGTCAAAAACT
>CAKZQD010000027.1 GCA_937139485.1 uncultured Bacteroidota bacterium
TTAAAGGGATTTCTAAAGTTTTTATTAAAAAAGGAGCTGTGCCGCTTCCTGTAGTTAAAGAAGAAATAGTAGAAAAAGTGGTAGAAAAAAAGGAAACTAAAGAAGAGATAATGGCAGCTATTCGAAATGCTTCTACAGATGAAGAAAGAATGGCTTATGCTACTAAACTAGCAGAACTGGTAAAAGCCGCTATGTTTGATAATAGTGCAGAAGAACAAGTGGTAAAACAACAGGCCGCCAAAAAAGCTATGCCAAGTATTTATGGTGAAGCGCACGGTGCTTTACAACAAACTGATTTAAATAAAATGATTACCAATTATTTGCTTGCTATGAAAGCAAAACAAGACACAAGAACAGCTACAGAAATACAAAAAGTAAAAAGCAACTTTGAAAAAGCAAAGGCAAAATCTATTCAAGACGAAAAAGACTCTTGGGAAGAAGCGAAAAAATATAACGAAGAAAAAGAAAAAACGCCAGAATATCAAAGATTAAGAGCTCATCAAGCAAGTATGGCAGCAGGTTCTGTAACTATAAAAAATGAAACAGGCAGAACTATTTATGTGTCTGAAAAAGGAGATAATAATTTTATGTCAAGAGAAGTATGGGATGGCGGTTCTACACAAGTAAATTGCGATAAAAACTATGTATATTTTTACAGCGATGAAAGGTCATATGGAGGAGTTTCTTGTTATAACGCTAACGCCGCTTGTGGTAAAAGTGTTACCGTAAAATAATAATACTATACTTAAAGTAAAGAAGTGAAATTTTTGCTTTTTGCGTTTAGCTACTGGCAAAAGTAACCGTCATTGCGATGACGCAGGAAGAAGCAATCTGTTGTTTGTAGCCCAAAAGGTGTTCCAAACCAACAGATTACTTCAAACTCTTTGGAGTTTTCGTAATGACGATAAAACTAAAACCTTAAAAATTTCATCTTAGTGTTTAAGCCTTAACTATTCATTTAGTTGAGGCTTTTTGGTTTAAAAATGCCATTAATGAAAAAAATCTGCTGTTAATGAACTTGATTATTTCAAGGTAAATTCTCACCATAAGTTTGCAGTATTAAATAACAAATAAAAAAGATGAAAAAAGAAATACTATCTATTTTAATGATTTTAACTATTAGTTTAGGCGTAAATGCGCAAACGCCAACATTTGACTGGGCAGTTAATATGGGCGGAACTAGCTTTGATGAAGGAAGTGATATTGCATTAGATGCTTTGGGAAACATTTACAGTATCGGAAATTTTAATGGCACAGCAGATTTTGAGCCAGGAACGGGTGTAAATAATTTAATTTCAAATGGACAGACAGATATTTTTATATCTAAAGTTGATGCCAATGGAAATTTTGTTTGGGCAAAATCAATGGGAGGTGTTTGGGTCGATAACGGAAACTCAATAGCTCTAGATTTAGATGGTAATATTTACACTACGGGTTATTTTAAAAATACAGTAGATTTTGATCCAGGAGTTGGTGTAAGTAATTTAACTTCAAATGGACAAGGGGATATTTTTGTTTCTAAATTAGATGCTTCTGGAAGTTTTGTTTGGGCAAAATCAATGGGAAGCACAAATAGTGATGAAGGAACCTCTATTAAAGTAGATTCTTTTGGCAATGTTTATACTACTGGAAGTTTTTCTGGAACGGTAGACTTTGACCCAGGAGTAGGTGTTAGCGATTTAATTTCAAATGGAAATACTGATGTTTTTGTCTCAAAATTAGATTCAAATGGAGATTTTGTTTGGGCAAAAAAAATAGGAGGGGCAAACAATGACAATGGAACATCAATCAATATTGATGCATTAGGAAATGTTTATACTACTGGAAAATTTAGTGGAACAGTAGATTTTGACCCTAGTGCAGCTACAAGTAATTTAATGAGTAATGGTGGTTTTAATGAGGGCTTTGTTACAAAGTGGGAAGCAAACGGTGATTTTGTTTGGGCTCAACAAATGGGTGGTGGCTCTGCAAATGCTTCTGCTCTAGATGTTTCTGGTAATATTTTTACTATAGGTAATTTTAATGGAACAATAGATTTTGACCCAACGGCAAATACAGTAAACCTAACGTCTTCTGCACTTACAGATATTTTTGTCTCAAAATTAGATGGAAATGGAAATTTTGTTTGGGCAAAAGGTTTTGGAGGAACAAATAACGATAATGGAATTTCAATAGCAGTTGATGCTTTTAGTAATGTATATACTACTGGTCAATATTATGGTACAGGAGACTTTGATCCTGGTGTTGGTGTAAGTAGTTTTACTTCAAATGGTTTTTATGAAATTTTTATCTCAAAATTAGACGCAAATGGAAATTTTGTCTGGGCTAGTTCTTTGGGAAACACTTCACATGATGAAGGAAATGGAATTGTTGTAGATACGCTAAATAATATTTATACAACAGGTTATTTTAGAAATACTGTAGATTTTGACCATAGTGTAAGTACGACTAACTTAACCTCAAATGGCGGTGGTGATGTTTTTATTCAAAAATTAAATCAATGTTCACCAAGTACTGGAATATTTACACAAATTTCTTGTGATTCTTTTGAATGGGTAGATGGAGACGGAAATACTTATACCAGCTCAAACAATTCAGCTACGCATATTTTAACATCTGTTGGAGGTTGTGATTCTGTAATTACTTTAAATTTGACGATAAATAATTCAAACACAGGAACTGATATTCAGGCTACTTGTAATTCTTATACTTGGATAGACGGAATCACTTACTACAGTTCAAATAATACGGCTACACATACTTTAACAAATGCTGCAAATTGTGACTCTGTAGTTACTTTAAATTTAACGATAACAGATGTTTCTACTACATTGTCTGGATTAACTATTTCTGCGAATAATATTACTGCAACAAGCTACCAGTGGATTAACTGCTTAGACAACACCGCACTTCAAGGAGAAACCAATTCTTCTTTCACAGCAACTACAAATGGAGACTATGCCATTATTATTGCCGCAAATGCTTGTTCTGACACCTCTGATTGTGTAAGTATTTCAACAGTTGGAATCAATGATTTAGCATTTGAAAACATTAGCGTTTATCCAAACCCAACAAATGGAATCGTAAACTTAAATATTTCTGAAACTTTATCTTCTATTAGAATAATGGATTTAACAGGAAAAACAATAATAGATTTTAATCCTACATATTCACAGTTAGATATTTCAACTTTCACTTCTGGTATTTATTTCTTAGAAATAGCTAATGCTGAAAAGAAAAACGCAAAGCCGAGTATTTGCGGAGTGAAGCTCAAGCTAGACCTCAGCAATGCTTCGTACTTTCGCCTCAGCCACTCAAATCGCGAGTTGACCCAGCGCGTCATCTTTCCCTCTTGACCTTGTGGCGGGCATGCAAAAGCACTCATGCTCGGCGATAACGTTAACGCAACCAACCCTGAAATCAAAACTGCAACGGCCAGCGTTATAGCAAACTCTTTAATGAGTACGCCTGTTAACCCAGACAGAAAGCCAATGGGCACATACACGGCTGCCAGCGTGATTGTCATCCCTATAATAGGTGAAAGCAATTGCCGTGAACTCGCTAAGGCCGCTTCTTTCCTAGACTTACCTTCACGCATAAATCTAGCTACGTTCTCAACAACAACAATGGCGTCATCAACCACTAAGCCAACCGACAGAACTACTGCAAGAATGGTAAGTAGGTTGAACGAAAACCCCAAAGCCATCATCACAGCCATAGCACCCAGCAACGAAATGGGAATTGTAATCAGCGGCACTAAGGCTGTGCGCAGCGACCCCATAAGCAAAAGCACCACCAAGCCCACTAGAAAAACGGTTTCTGCCAAAGTGATAAATATTTCTTTCAGCGCGTCACGCATGTACAAGGTGCCGTCATAGGCCATCGATATCTTTAGACCGTCCGGCAGCGACAGGTTTATCTCTTCAAGCACCTCATAAAGTCGATTGCCGATTTCCAGTTCATTGGCACCCGGCAAACCATCGATGGCAAGATACACCGTTTCTTCCTGGCTAAAACGCGCCATTTGATCGCTTTCAACTGCGCCCAACTCAATGCGAGCCACATCACTCACGCGAACAATCGCACCATCAGCATTTCTCACAACCAAGCGCTCAAAGTCTTCTACAGTTTTGAGCGTTGCACTCATCTGCAAATCCATACGGTGCTGGCTTGTCTCAACTTGGCCTATCGCAGCAATCACATTATTCTCAGCCAACGCCTGCTGTATTTGCTGCGCACTTATATTGAAAAAATTCATACGAGCCGGGTCTAACCAAACTCGCATGGCAGGCGATCGACCGCCCCCAAGCCCGACTCGCTGAACGCCCGGAATAGCGGATATAACAGGCACAACATTACGACTCATATAATCAGTCACTTCAGCAACCGAACGGCCATAATCAACGCCAGTATTTTGAGCGGCTATTTTCACGCCATTGAAAACGATTTGTGCAACAAAAAAGCCACAAAGTAATACCGCTAAAGCAGCAAGTAATTTTGGCAAAAATAGTAACAGTGCATCAATTAACCCTGACAATATGGTTAAGCCAATAATGTCTAACGCCGCTAATAAAAAAA
>CAKZQD010000028.1 GCA_937139485.1 uncultured Bacteroidota bacterium
AAGCTTTATTGCGTCCGATTTGTTGTCGCAAGCAGAGCACGGCGCCGATAGTCAAGTGATTTTAGTTTCAAACGATGCTACAATTCTAGAACAATCACTTTCCGAAGTACAAAAACAATTAGAAGTATTACCTCGAAAAGAAATTGCTCAAAAAGCATTAGAAAACAGCAAAGCCATATTACTTCGTTCGGTAGAAGAGTGTTTTGAATTTAGCAATCAATACGCGCCAGAACATTTAATTATTGCTTCGGAAAATGCTTCAGATTATGCAGCACTCGTTCAAAAAGAAAAAGAAGTTATTGAAGCTCAAAAGAAACGTGAAGTTGCAGAAGAAGATGCACTACGAGCTTTGGAAGAGAAGAAAAAGCTGATTGCTTTGGGTGAAGGTGAAGCTATGGCTAAAGGAATGAAAGAATTAACTACTATTGGTAAAAAGATTGAAAACAATACTAACCAAAGTGAAATTAATTTATTGAAAGAAAACAGAAGACAAAAATCTTTTGCTTTACAACAAAAACTTTTTGAGAATTATCGGTTTTTAAATGTATCTGGAGATTATGATAATTACATTGAATTAGAAAAAAAACTAACATCTAAAGAAGCTAAAGAATACACAGAAAAAGGACACTTACTAAATAATTAAATTACTACCAACGGAATACACATAAGATTAGTTGCGGAAAAATAATAACTTAAAATAACAAAAATGGACAGACCAATTTACGAATGCATCGCTTATGATACTGGAAGCGAATTAGAAGATTTAAAAATAAAACGTGACTTTGACAAAGAAATTATGGATTTATTAAATGAGTTGGAGAGTCATATTAAATCAATAGAAAATTATTGTGATTTATGTGCTGATTCTGAAAGCTCAGAAAATTTGAAAATCGATTTAAAAGAATTATTTAACAAAGCTAAATTAGATATTAATGAATTAAATAAAGTCCCATATTATGAAAATCCATTTGAGAACAGAAATTGGGAAATGCATAATATTGGACGACCAAATTTCTTTTCTCACATATCACTTTGTTTAAATCAATTAAAAGTAAAAACTGCTGAGGAATTGCTAAAATCTAATCCTGAGAATACCGAATTAGCTAAATTAATTGAAAAACATAGATTAAATTTTGAAGAAGATTTTAATAATTCATACTATGTAGACTAAAAAACTAATACAAACAATATATATAACATAGCTAGTAAATGTTAAACCGAAAGTTTGTACTTATTTTCAAAGTCCGCCAAATCTGCGATTTGGCAATAATGAAAAGAAAAATGTAATTGCCAAATCGCAGATTTGGCTAAGTGATAAACTCGAAATTTATCGTATATTTATATGCTACGTTTCATATACGAATCGTCAAACAAAAAACACCCTTAATGACAAGAATGCGTACTTTTCTTATCATTCACATCTAAATCCTTTGGACTCAAATATTTTATACCCAAATTTGAACCTCTTAGTATAAACATAACACCTATCAGCAATACAAAAAATGCTGTCAAATAATTTAGTTTTGGAAATTTTGAAATCATTTTCTTTGCCCAAGAGCCTAGCAATACCACAAAAAACATAGCAGGAAAAGTTCCTAAACCAAACAGCAACATATACAATGCAGAATCTGTAGTATTTAACTGTGCAAATGATGCTATTAAAGCCACATAAACCAATCCACAAGGCAACAAACCATTTAAAACACCCATTGCAAAATATTTTACAATATTGCTTTTGTCTTTGGTTTTTTGCATTAAAGAACCCATATTCTTGACTACAAACTTGTTTAAAAATGGAATTTCTATTTCTTTTCCTGTAAATTTTGGTATAAAATAAACCAAAATAATCGCTACACCAGTAACTACTGATACTACTTTTTGAATTTCGTAAAGCGGTAAAGATTTTCCTATAAAACCAAGTATTATACCTAAAAGTGCATAAGTAATAATTCTTCCAATATTGAAAGCAGATTTTGAAACAAGAAAATTAGCCGAGTATTTTCTATTTCCCAACAATGATATATGCAAAGGACCACACATTGCCAAACAATGAAAACTTCCTGCAAATCCTAATATTAAAGCCTCAAGTATCATTTACGATTTTTGATTTACGATTTACGATTTCTTGTTCTTTCAACTTTAGTAGAAATCTTTTTCAATTATTTTATAATTCCAACAACACAGCTCTACTCCTCTCAAGAGGAGAACAGTCCAGACCAATTGTTACTCTTGTTTAATTCCTTTACGTCTTTGCGTGCAGTAAAAACTACAACACAAACAAACTTTCTTCAAAATAGTATTCTTTTTCGCCATCTGTCCAGCTAAATTTCAACATCCAGTTTCCTTTTGCTATTTTAGATTTATTTACTTCAAAATTTGAATCTTCTATTGCTACAGCAAAATCTAATGTCCCATTCGATGGTCTATAAAAATTTAAAACTCCACCTTTTACATTTGATGGAATAACTATTTGTATTTCTTCTACAGATTGCGAAATAGCAATTTTCTCTTTTAATGCTTTTACGTTTTCAATTTTATCTTGAACTGAATCATAGTTTACGCCATCGGTATAATAGTTATCTGTAACTAAGTAAAAATCTTCTCTTACAGATAAATACACCAATGAACTCATAAACACTACAAAGCTCATAAAAAACAGTGCAATTCCTTTTCCCCAACTCATAATACTTATTTTTTTGGTCCTAAAAATGTACTTTCACTCGAATCAAATAATGTTCCGTCGAGTCCTTTTATTTGAAAATTTATCATCGTCTTCATTCCATCTAGTTTTTCTGAGTCAATATTTACAAGCATGACACCATTCATCACTTTTCCTTCTGCTACTACTAAGGTATCACTACTTTGACCTATAAATTGCAATTCTGCTTCAGGAAAATCTGTTTCTATTAAAAATTGTACATCGTCACCAGATTTATTAACCATATCTATCTTGTACATATTTATAATCTTGTTTCCATTTACTGTATATGTAGAACCAGGATTTCTAAGAATTACGGCATCTATTTTTGTTCTGTTGAAAGTAATAAAAGCTATTACAGCCATTAGCACCACCAAAACCACCATATACGCTTTTTGTCTTAAACTAAAACTAAATTTCTTTCTGGTTTCAATACTTTCTTCAGAGAAAAAACCTATCAATTTTGGCTCTCTTTTCAGTTTAAACATAATATCATCGCAGGCATCTATACATGCTGTACAGTTTACACATTCCATTTGTGTGCCATTTCTTATGTCTATTCCTGTAGGGCAAACTGTAACACAAGCATTACAGTCTATACAATCTCCAGCATTTGGATCTTTCTTTTTTCCTTTTGGCTCGCCTCTATTATAGTCGTAAGCTACTACCATAGAATCTTTACCCAGCATAACACCTTGCAACCTTCCATAAGGGCAAAAAGTAGTACACATTTGTTCTCTAAAACGCATATACACACCATAAATAATTAGTGTAAGTGCCATCATTACAATAAAAAACGTCCAATTTTCTTTTGGATTATCCAAAATCATTTCTTGCATTTTTTCTACACCAATAATCCAAGAAACTGCCATGTGTGTAATAATCCAAGAAAGTATTAGAAAAAGAAAATACTTTAAACTTTTCTTCTTAATTTTTTCAGCATTCCAATCTTGTTTATTGAGTTTTCGCTGTTTGTTTGCATCGCCTTCTATCCAAAATTCTATACGTCTAAAAACCATTTCCATAAAAATAGTTTGTGGACATAACCAGCCGCACCAAACTCTACCAAAAATAGTAGTAAAAAGTATAATTGCAACCATAAAAAGCACTAAACCTAGCGCAAAAATGAATGAATCTTGAGAAGTAAACTGCTGACCAAATATGAAAAATTCTTTTCTAAAAACTACATCAAAAAGAAATACTGGATTTTTAAAACCGAAAATTTTGTGTAAAAAAGGCGTTACAAACATGATAAAAAGCAGCAAATAACTAAGTATTTTCCTTTTATTAAACAAAGCACCGAAAGGTTTTTTAGGAAAAAGCCATTTACGTTTTCCTGACTCATCTACGGTTGTCATACTGTCTCTAAAACTACCTTCTTCGTCTTGAATCATTTTGTTTGTTTTTTTTACTATCCCAAATTGTCATTTCAAACGCAGTGAGAAATCTACCTTTTTTTGTATCTGCTAAGTTCAGATTAGAGTAAACTTTTATCTTATTTCTAAAGGAAAATTTCTCCTAATGTAGAAATGACAAACCCTTTAACATCTAAAAAAATGTTTTATTCAACAATCTCCTCTCCTTGAGCTTCTTTCGGTTTTTCTGGAGTAGTTCCTTCCAATTCTGTTTTAATATAACTCATTACATTTTGTATTTGAAAAGGATTTAACTGTTTTTTCCAAGAAAGCATTCCTTTAGAAAGTACACCATCTCTTATTACTTCATACATTTCTGTAGAAGTTTTACCATGTATATAAAATTTATCTGTAAGGTTAGGCCCTACATTTCCACCACCATCTTTTAAATGGCAAAGTACGCAGTTTGTTTCATAAATTTCTTTTCCTTCTTGAATTTTTGCTGCATCTGTTATTACTGCTACATTCGTCTCATCAAACCTCAAGTTCATATCTTTTTGAATTAAATCTTGTTGATATTTAGCATATAATAATTCGTCTGCATACTCTTCTTCTTGAGACATTCCCATGCCTGTAAAATAATATCCAGAATAAATTACTGCAAAAATAATAGTTAAATACATTAACCAAACCCACCAAGGTGGTAAGTGATTATCTAATTCTTTTATACCATCATATTCGTGATTGGTCATTATTTCATCTTCTCTTTCTACTGCTACAGTATCATAAAGCATTTTATCTAAAGCACTTACTTCTGTTTTGTTTTCTTTGGTATAAAAAATTCTATAAGCTGCATATATAAATCCTAAAATAGTAGCCAATAAAAACAAATACATTAAATAGTATGAGTAATCTTGTTCGTATCTAGCAGAAGATTCTGCATCTATTTTTACAACATCTTGTGCTTTTGCCAAAAAAGATATAAAAAGCATCATTATTGTTAAGCTTGTTTTATATAATTTATTCATTGCTGTCTGTTTTTGTAGTTTTAATGGTATTGTTATTTTCGTCTAGTGGCATATTGCTCATATTTGCAGTATGGTTTTTGGTTAAACCATATACATAAAACATTAAACCAAAGAAGAACAAGAAAAATATTACAAATGATATTGTTGGGTAAATCTCTAATCCTTCTACATTTCTAAGGGCATCTTTAAACATATTTTATTCTTTTGAAGTTTCTATATTTGTTCCCATTCTTTGCAAATATGCTATAATAGCTATTAGTTCTTTTTTACTATCCAAATCATTGATTCCTTTAGCCTTTAAGTTCGATTCTATTTTTTTAGCTTGCTTTTCTAAATCTGCTAGTGCCTCATTTTCGTATCCTTCAGGATATGGAACACCTAATTTTCTAAGTGTTGTAATTTTTGACTCTACATAAGATAAATCTAAATCGTCTTCAAACAACCAAGGGTAAATTGGCATTAAAGAACCAGGAGAACTTGCTCTAGGATCTTGCATGTGATAATAGTGCCAATCATCAGAGTATTTTCCTCCAATACGCATTAAATCTGGTCCAGTTCTTTTAGAACCCCAAACAAAAGGGTGGTCATAAACAAATTCACCTGCTTTAGAATACTCACCATATCGCTCTGTTTCTGAACGAAATGGTCTAATCATTTGAGAGTGACATACTGTACAACCTTCTCTAATATAAATATCTCTACCAGCCAATTCTAATGGTGTATAAGGTTTTACTGTAGCAATAGTTGGTGTATTTGTTTCTGCTATTACCATAGGAATATATTCTACAAAACCACCTATTAATATAGCTATTAAAGCAAAAATGGCAAGTTTTATTGGTCTTCCTTCTATCCATCTGTGCCAGTGGTCGTTTTTTGATGCATGTGGCGATGCTTCTAGTGGTAAAGACTCTGCATCTTCATTGGCTATAAAGCTTCCAGCAAAAGCAGTTTTCATTAAATTCCAAATCATTAAACAAACTCCTGTGAAATATAATAAACCACCAAGCAATCTAAGTACATAATGCATTTTAAACTGAGATAATACTTCTAAGAAGTTTGGATAAGCCAAGTTTCCAAATTCATTAAATTGCTTCCACATTAAACTTTGGAACATTCCTGAAACATACATTGGCAATACATAAAACAAAATACCTAATGTTCCTATCCAAAAGTGAATATTTGCCATTTTTTTAGAATATAATTTTGTACTCCACATTTTTGGAACTAGCCAGTAAAGCATACCAAATATTAGGAAACCATTCCAACCCAATGCTCCTACGTGAACGTGTGCAATAGTCCAATCTGTAAAATGAGAAATAGCATTTACGTTTTTTAAAGAAAGCATTGGCCCTTCAAAAGTAGCCATACCATAAGCTGTAACTGCTACCACCATAAATTTTAATACTGCATCTTCTCTTACTCTATCCCAGGCTCCTCTTAAAGTTAATAAACCGTTCAGCATTCCACCCCAAGATGGTGCTAAAAGCATAATAGAAAAAACAGTTCCTAAAGTTTGTGCCCAGTTTGGTAAAGAAGTATATAATAAATGGTGTGGTCCCGCCCAGATATAAAGAAATATAAGAGACCAAAAGTGAATAATAGATAATTTATAAGAATAAACTGGTCTGTTTGCTGCTTTTGGTAAAAAGTAATACATCAAACCTAAAAACGGAGTCGTAAGAAAAAATGCTACAGCATTATGCCCGTACCACCATTGTACCAAAGCATCTTGAACTCCTGCAAAAGCAGAATATGAATTCATCCAACCATAAGGAATAGCAAATGAATTTACAATATGCAGAACCGCTACCGTGATAATAGATGCTAAATAAAACCAGATAGCTACATATAAATGACGCTCTCTTCTTTTCATTAATGTACCTATAAAGTTTATTGCAAATACTACCCAAATTAAAGTAATAGCAATATCAATAGGCCATTCTAACTCTGCATATTCTTTTGATGAAGTAAAACCCATTGGTAAAGAAATAGCTGCAGCTAATATAATAGCTTGCCAACCCCAGAAGTGAATTTTACTTAAAACATCACTAAACATTCTAGCTTTTACCAATCTTTGAGTAGAATAATATGCTCCTGCAAAAAAAGCATTTCCTACAAAGGCAAAAATAACTGCATTGGTGTGCAATGGTCTTATACGACCAAATGAAGTATATTTTATTCCACTTCCTAGCCAAACAGTATCTGGCCAAACAAATTGGGCCGCTACAATTAATCCTACTAGCATTCCTATTACTCCAAAAATTACTGTAGCCATCATAAATAGCTTTACAATACTATTGTCGTACTTAAATTTTTCCATTTCCATTGAACGTATTTTTGTGTTAATTTTAGTTAATTTCTTAAATTATCAAACAAAAATACGGCTTACAAATTGACAAAACTATGACATAAATCAGCTTTTAGATTTTGGTTTGTCTTTTGTATCAAAATCGTCTAAAATGATTCTTCTGGCTGGTGTATCTGTATCATCAAACTGACCAGATTTAACAGAAAAAACAAATGCAACAAGAAACACAATAGCTATTAATGCACTAATTAAAACGAGTAAAAATATTATTCCCATTTTTTTTTAATTTAGAAATTTTAGAAAAGAAAAAAAGTTTCTTTTTTCTATATAATTAAGGTCTTTTTCAAAATAATAAGCTTCTTTTTCAAATGAAATATTCATGTAGGCTTTTCGTCTGTTTTTAAAGCGGATAAAATGAATAAAATATTCTGTAAAATACCATATATAAAAGAAAACTATAAGTAATTCTAATTGCTGGCGTAAATGAATTTTTTCGTGATTTATAAGTACTTTGTTTTGCTTTAAAGTTTTATTATTTAACAATATAAAAGGAAAAATTGCCATTGCTGAAGCAAAATTAAATGAACAAATCTTCACAAGCCATTTTGAGTTTATTATAATCAAATTTTCTCGTATTTAACAAAAGAGTATTCAAATTTATTTTTTTCATCTGCCTTAAAATCTTCTCTGCTCGTTTCTTTCCAAACAGATGCATCTATAATTGGAAAAAAAGTATTTGCATTTTTAAAAGCTTTGTGTACATGCGTTACATATAATGTATGAGCATAATTTAAAGTAGATTCATAAATACTTCCGCCACCAATAATAAATTTATTTGTAGTGCTACAGTTTTCTGCAATTTCAAAAGCGTCTTTTAAAGTATTTGAAATATATACGCCATCTTCTGCAACATAGTTTTTGTTTCTAGTTATTACAATATTTGTTCTTCCAGGTAGTGGTCTAAATTTTTTAGGAATAGATTCATAGGTTTTTCTTCCCATAATTACATCTGCACCTTTAGTAGTTTCTTTAAAAAACTTCATATCGGCTGGCAAATGCCAAAGCAAATCTTCTCCATCTCCTATTTCGTAATTAGCTCCAATTGCTACTATTATATTGTATTTTTGTTTTAAATCTTGCATGATTCAATATTCTATTTATTTATAAATTCTGTCCATTTCATTTTTTGATATGCATTGCTACCAATAAAATGAATATATTTATTAAGCTCATTGCTATTTTTAAAGCCTTTTGTTGTTAATACTACATCAAGTTTTTCATTCATAAAAATTAAAGAAGGATAAATAAAATCATTTCCTAATAATTCTATTACTAACTCGTTTACTTTTCTAGTTTTATCTGAATATGAATACGAAAATGTTTTTCTTTGATATACTTCATTCTTAAAGTTTATATCATTAAGATCTTCTGGGTTTAGTTTTACTAAATAAAAGTTTTTGTTTAAATAATTTGCTAAAACTGAATCTGAGGCTAATTCTGAATCTATTTTTTTGCACCAATAACACCAATCTGCATAAATATCTATGAGTATTTTTTTTTGCTCAAGACTATTTTTTCTTTCAGCTTCTTCTATGCTTAACCAATTTAAAGAATAAGTAACATCTTGCCCAAAACTAGTTAACTGCAAGTATATAAATATAAAAAGGAAAATGGTTTTATACATAGTTTTTTTTATAAAATGACTTTACGTGTACTCGATTTTTTACCTGCGGTTATTTTTATAAAATAAACACCTTTAGTTAAGTTAGAAATATTGATTTTTTCAGCAAAAATATTATTTGTCTTTTTTGTTTCTATCTCTTTTACCTTTTTTCCTGATATAGTATACAATTCTATAGATGCATTTTCAATATTTGTTTCTGAGAATTGAATAAATACATAATTTCCAGAAATTGGATTTGGAAATAAACTAAAATCAAATTTATTTATGTCCATTATATTAGTAGAAGGATTTTCTTCTTCAAATTCTGCACTAGCAGCTTTAAAACAGCCATTGGCATCTGTAATATACAATGAGTTTTCGCCAATTGAAGGATAATAATTTATAAAAGAATTATCACCGTTTGACCAAATATAATTATATGGCATTGCACCACCAGAAACTGCTGAAGAAATTGTAGTTAAATTTACATTTAATTGTATATTTATAGGCAAAGCATCTGCAATATTAAAATAAACTTTGGATATATCTCCGGCGGTATTGGTAAAGGTAACAAAATAATCATTTGGTGCTAAATTGCTAAAAGTATTTGAAGTCGTTATATTAATCTGATTAAATGTTTGGCTGGTGCTATCATATTCATTTAAAGAATAAGAACCTGCAACATCATCATTATTTATAGTTACTGTTCCATTTTCGTCTCCTGGGCAAAAAACATCTACCGGATCTGCAAAAACATTAAAACTACCTGTAGAAAAAACTTTTTCTGAAGAATAATCTGAACAAACATTTGCCAATTTATATGCTTTTACACGCCATTTATATGTTGAATTTGGAGCTAAATCTGTAAGTGTTAAAGAATTTGTAGTTACTTTTTCTGTTCTTAAAATATTAAAAAAGTTTCCTTGTGTAAATTCTACCAAATAAGCTTCGGCACCAGCAGAAGCTGCCCAAGTAAAAGTTATGGAACCCGCAGATAAATCTGTAATATTATCTGGAGGAAAAATTGTGTTAGCAACAGCAACTGGACTTAAATCTGGTGCAGGGTTTGTAAGTAAATAAGTTCTGTATGAAGAAGCCGCAGCATTAACTTCTGCTTGTTGTTCTGGTTTAAAATAAGCATGGCAATTATCATTTGAATACGACATGTAATTTTTTTCATCTACTATAAAATTTTGTCCCACAGCATCATCAAAACTTACTGTTGTTACACAATCCCAAGAAGTGCTTATATAATCTGGTGGTGTGTCACAAAAACCATCGCCTCTTGAAGCACAATTAGAACCATCTGCTCTTTCCCATTGACTTGTAGGAATTGGATTATTGTTATAATCTCTATTTTCCCAACCAGAAAAAGTATGAGGAAGGTTTAAATAATGACCCATTTCATGAGTTAAAGTAGTTAAATCGTTTATAGCACATTGCTGGTCTAAAACAATTCCATTTCTGTTTAAATAATTACTAGAAAATTGAGCTAAATAAGAATAGCCACAAACAGGTATTAGATTTCCAGAAGAACCTGTATTGGCATCTCTTACAATATAAATATTACAAGATGTTAAATCATTTTCATTTAGAAACATATCGTTTCCACTTGAAGTTCCATTTAGCATATAATAATAATTATCTGAATTATGATAAATAATATTTTTGATATAAAATACTACATCTGCATCTAAAAAATTTTCATTTAAATTGCAATGAGCATTAAAAGTTTGGCTTAGGGTGTATCCTCCATTACCATTATTATCTGAAACTATGTGATAGGTTATAGGAATATGCACTTCTGAATTTGTTCCTTTAAGTTTTTGCGGTTTTACTCTATTATAAAAAGCCTGCATATCGGTTTCAGAAATTTGTGTACCACAGGCTGCATTTTGTTGTGCAAAAATAGTTTGTAGACTTACTAAACTAGTAAACAGTAAAAAGAAATACTTTGTCATGTTATGTTTGTTTTATGCGAAATTAAGCTATATTAAACTGTTTAACAAATAATAAGAAGTTCAAGCTAGAATTATAGTACAAAACTATTGATAAAAAATAGTAAAATATATTACTTTTGCACGCAGTTAATTTTAAATCATAAAAAAATATAAATAAATGAAAGTTTCAGTAATAGGAGCAGGAAATGTTGGTGCAAGTTGTGCCGAATACATAGCAATGAAAAACTTTGCAGCAGAAGTAGTTTTACTTGATATTAAAGAAGGTTTTGCAGAAGGTAAAGCAATGGATTTAATGCAAACAGCAAGTTTAAATGGTTTTGATACAAGAATTGTTGGTTCTACAAACGATTATTCTAAAACTGCAAATAGTGAAGTTGTAGTAGTTACTTCTGGAATAGCTAGAAAACCAGGAATGTCTAGAGATGAATTATTGGGTATTAATGCTGGAATTGTAAAGTCTGTAACTACAAGCGTTTTAGAACATTCTCCAAATGCAATATTTATTATTGTTTCAAATCCTATGGATACAATGACTTACTTAACATTAAAAAGTACAGGAATTGCAAAAAATAGAGTAATAGGAATGGGTGGTGCTTTGGATAGTGCTCGTTTTAAATACAGATTATCTGAAGCTTTAGAATGCCCTTCTAGTGAAGTTGGAGGAATGGTTATAGGTGGACACTCAGATAAAGGCATGCTTCCTTTAACAAGATTGGCTACTAGAAATGGTGTACCAGCATCTGAATTTGTTTCAGAAGAAAGACTAACAGAAGTATTAGAAGCAACAAAAGTTGGCGGTGCTACATTAACTGGTTTACTAGGAACAAGTGCTTGGTATGCTCCTGGAGCGGCAGTTTCTGCAGTAGTTCAAAGTATTATTTGTGATCAAAAGAAAATGATTCCATCTTCTGCTTACCTAGAAGGTGAGTACGGATTGAATGATGTTTGTGTAGGCGTACCTTGTATTATAGGAAAAGGTGGTATAGAAAGCATAGTAGAACTAGATTTGAATGAAGCTGAAATGGCTAAATTGAAAGATAGTGCTGCGGCAGTTCAAAAAAATAACGAAGCTATTTAATAAACAAATGCTTTATTGAAACAAAAAAGGATTAAACGCAATAGCATTTAATCCTTTTTTTATGTTTGAAAATGAAAGCTTTATTTTAAAAATCCTCCAATCATATCTGCTATTCCACCACCTTCTTTTCCACCAAAAAGAGAATTTAATGGCGATGAATCTGTTTCTGGAGTTTCATTGTTTTTTTGAGTTACTAAATTCATAATTGCAGGAATTACAATAGCAGTAATCATACTTGCTTTTCCTTGGTCGAAGCCCAATTTTTCTACTAAACTGTTTACTACGCCAGTAGTTATGTTTGTTTGAAGAGAGTTTGCGTTTGATGAATTTGAGTTGTTTGAAAATAAATTCATAACTGTATCTAAGCCGCCGCTCATCATTTCTTTTCCTACTTCTTTTGTAGCTACGCCACCTGCCAACTGCATTATTTGTGACATCATATCTGAATCTACTCCAGCTTTTTCTTGTACTTCTTTACCTACTTGACCTTGTAATCCTTGTAATAATTGTTCTAACATTCTTTATTTTGTTTTAGGTTAATATTTTAATTTCGAGATGAATATACCAATAATTATTCCAAAATACTAAATTGTGCGACTTCCATTATTTTTTTCTAGCTTTGAAACTTTAAAAAAAAAGAGATTTTGAGTCAGTTTATTCATACCATAAATTATAAAAATTTTAATGTAGATGTTTTACGTTTAGATTTATTGCAACCAAATATTCAAGGAAATAAATACTACAAACTAAAGTATAATATAGTACAGGCTCGAAAAGAAAATAAATCAATATTACTGAGTTTTGGTGGTGCGTATTCTAACCATATAGCTGCTTTGGCAAAACTTGGTGCTTTAGAAAAATTTACAACTATAGGTATAATTAGAGCAGAAGAACACGAAGATCTTTCTTATACTTTAAAAGAAGCCGAACAAAATGGAATGCTTTTTAAATTTTGTAATAGAACAGATTATCGTAATTTTAGAAAGCATTTAAATAATAATAACCAAGAGGCTTTTGGCGAATTATTGAAAAAATATTTACCAAAAATAGATGAAAAAGAGGTCTACATTATTCCTGAAGGTGGTACAAATAGCTTGGCCTTGAAAGGAACTCAAGAAATACTAGATGTAATAGAAAAAGCCTATGAATATATATGCTGCCCTGTTGGAACTGCTGGTACTATTTCTGGAATAATTGCAAGTTCAAAATATTCAAACATAATAGGATTTCCTGCTTTGAAAGGAAACTTTTTTGAAAAGGAAATAAATACTTTATTGAAACAAATTTCTAATGAAACATATTCTAATTGGGAAATTAATTCTGATTATCATTTTGGTGCTTATGCGGCTTTTAACAATGATTTAATAAGTTTTATCAATAGATTTTATAGCGACTACGCCATTCCTTTAGAACCAATATATACTGCTAAAATGTTTTTTGGCATTTTTGATATGATAGCAAAAAATAAGTTTGCCTTAGATTCTAAAATATTAGCTATACATACTGGTGGTTTGCAAGGAATAAAAGGTTTTAATGAAAAACATGGCGATTTGTTGAATACTTAGGGCTTGCAGTTTTTCTTACAAATAAAATATAAAGCATTGTTTATCAATAAATTAATTGTTTGCAAGTTGAAAAAAAGGACTGCAAAGTGCATATATATATATATGT
>CAKZQD010000029.1 GCA_937139485.1 uncultured Bacteroidota bacterium
TATGCTTTTGCTTTTTTAGAAGCATCTTCTATTTTATTTGCTTCTTTTCTTGCATCTACCATATTGTTTACATTTTGCTCTATAATATTTATATGCTTTGCAATGTATTCTATTAGTTTCATTTGCGCTCTTGTAGCATCTTTTTTTAATCCTATTGCCTGAAGACCTTGAACGTTTTTCAATAAAGAATTTTGATATTTTATAGCCACAGGAACAATATGATTTAAAGAAAGTTCACCTAAAATTCTTGCTTCAATTTGTATTTGGAGAATGTATTTTTCAAAGTAGATTTCTGTTCTTGCATCTAATTCTCTTGCTGTAAAAATGTTGTTTTTTACAAATACCTCTTTAGCTTTTTTTGTTTCTAATAAATCTAAAGCATAAGCAGTGTTTTTTATGTTTGTTAAACCTCTTTTTTTGGCTTCTTTTTCCCATTCATCGCTGTAGTTGTTTCCTTCAAAAAGAATATTTCTAGAACTTGAAATATAAGATCTAATAACACTCAAAACTGCTCCATCTCTAGTTTCTCCGTCTTTTTTTAATTTTTCGACTTCTTCTTTAAAGGCTATTAACTGGTTTGCCATTATAGTATTCATTACTATCATTGGCGAAGCGCAGTTTGCTGTAGAACCAACTGCTCTTATTTCAAACTTATTGCCTGTAAATGCAAAAGGAGATGTTCTGTTTCTGTCAGTATTGTCTAATAAAAGTGTTGGAATAATGTTATGAATGTCCATCTTTAAATCTGATGCAGTTTTTTCGTCCATTTTTCCTTGACCTACTCGTTTTTCTATTTCGTCTAAAACTTGTGTTAAGTGAGAACCAATAAAAATAGAAATTATTGCTGGTGGTGCTTCGTGTGCTCCAAGTCTATGGTCGTTTTCTGCTGATGCAATTGCTGCTCTTAATAAATCTGCATGTTCATTAACCGCTTTTATAACATTTACAAAAAATGCTAGGAATAATAAATTTGATTTTGGTGTAGAACCTGGTGCTAGTAAATTTTTTCCGGTATCGGTGCTCAAGCTCCAATTGTTGTGCTTTCCAGAACCATTTATTCCTGCAAATGGTTTTTCGTGCATTAGGCATTTTAATTTATGCCTTTTTGCTACACGCTCTAAAATGTCCATTATTAGTTGGTTGTGATCTACTGCTATGTTTACTTCTTCAAACATTGGCGCTAGCTCAAATTGCATTGGTGCAACTTCATTATGTCTAGTTCTTACTGGTATTCCTAGCAAATGTGCTTCTTTTTCAAAATCTAACATAAAAGCATAAACACGTTCTGGAATAGTTCCAAAGTAATGATCGTCTAGTTGTTGTCCTTTTGCTGGTGCATGACCTATAACCGTTCTTCCTGCAAGAACTAAATCTGGTCTTGCATAAAATAATGATTCGTCTATTAAAAAATATTCTTGTTCCCAACCTAGTGTAATCGCAATTTTATTGGCGTGTCTGTCATACATTCTTACTATTGGTAAAGCTGCATCTTCTAGTAACTGAGCAGATTTTAACAATGGTGCTTTATAGTCTAAAGATTCTCCTGTATAAGAAATAAAAATAGTAGGTATACATAAAGTAATACCTGAGCCTATTTCTGTAATAAAAGCTGGCGAACTTGGATCCCAAGCGGTGTAACCTCTTGCTTCAAAAGTTTGGCGAATACCTCCATTTGGGAAAGAAGATGCGTCTGGTTCTTGCTGAGTAAGTTCTTTGCCACCAAAAGCTTCAATTCCTTTTCCTGTTCCTGTAGGTTCAAAAAAAGTATCGTGTTTTTCTGCAGTAGAGCCAGTAAGCGGTTGAAACCAATGTGTGTATGATTTTGCATTTTTAGATAATGCCCAGTTTTTCATAGCCGCAGCTACTTGATCTGCAACAGCACTATCCATTTTTTTGTTATTATTAATACAATTTTCTACACTTTTAAATGCTTCTTTAGAGAGGTATTTTTGCATTTTTTCTAAAGTGAATACATTTTCACCAAAGTATTCCGAAATATTTCTTTCAGGCATGTCAACAAATATTTCTTTTCTGTTGCTTGCTTTTTCTAATGCTTTAAATCTTGTACTTTCCATAATTGTTTTTAAATTTATGCAAAAAAAAGCATAAAAACTTACAAAAAGTTGTTTTTGAAAGAAAAAAAGTTAAAAATTTCTTAGAAAAATTATGAAAACGGTGTTTTGTGTCGCGTAAAAGTGTTTTTTTAAATTTTGAGTTAAGGCTTATTTCAATTCTTGACTCAAAAAATCCAATCTATCTTTCTCGTTTTTAGATAAACTATCAAGCCCATTTTCTTTTACTTTTTCAAGTAATTCGTTGAGTTCTCTTATTTGTAAAGTTCTTCCTTCGTTGTATAAATCATCAATAGATCTGTTTGAATAGTTTCCAACTTCTCCTTTGTCTATTCTTTTAAAATTTGAAAGAATATCTTGTGTTTGAAACATTGTAAATATATAGTAAACAACTGGAGCCATCATTGCTAAAATAATTTTCCAATTTTGAAAAGCATTTTCTGGGCTTAAAATAAATGCAATAATTAAACCTGCAATTGCTCCTCCAATATGCGCATCGTGACCTATGTTGTCATTATTTTTTTTAGCTGCGTAAATGGAATATATCATATATAAAACACCAAAACTCCATGCTGGAAATTCTACAAATGGTATAAAAATAATGTGTAATGGTGTATTTGGCATAAAATAAATACTCGCATATAAAACACCACTTACAGCACCAGAAGCACCAACCGCACTATAATAGGATTTATGTCTATTTACAAATAAAGATACAAAATGACTAATCAACATACTTGCAAAAAATATTAGTAGAAAAGATGGAATTGTGGTAAAAAAACTTAAACTTCCGCTAAACATATATAGTACATACATATTTATTCCTAAATGAAACCAGCTTCCATGAATAAAAGATGAACTTATCATTCTATAATATTCTTTATCGTTGAGAATTGCGCCAACGTTAAATTTTAATTGTTCAAAACGTCTGTAATTTCCAAATGCCATTGCAGAAAAAATGACATTAAAAAGTATTAATCCAAAAACAGTTAGTTCAAAAGGACTGTATTGTTGTAACATTGTATTTTATTTGTAAAGCAGGTATTTTGCTCTTGTTTTTTTAAATTTATTTAATTCTGGTTGCCAACTTGCTTTTATTTCTTTAGCCGTTTTTCCTGCTATAATATCTTTTCTTAGTTGGTCTGTGCCTGCTAATTTATCTATAAAATTGTTCTTTAAAAAGAAGTTTTCTTTGTCTTCGTAAAAATTATACATCTTTAACAAATAGTCTAAATTGATTTCATTGAGCGTTTTTTCTTCTCTTAAATCAAAGCCATTGCAAGTTTGGTTCTCATGTTTTGGATATTTAGCTCCGCTTGTACTTTTCGGATAAAAAACAAAACTATTTTTCAAGTTTTTACTTTTAGGAGCACCCATTACTTGAAAAGGAAATTCTGTTCCTCTTCCTACACTTATTTGTGTGCCTTCAAAAAAGCAAATAGAAGGGTAGAGGTTTATAGATTTTGCATTTGGAAGATTTGGAGAAGGTTTTATGGGTAAATCGTAAGGAATATTTCTATCATAACTTTCACATTTTACAATTTCTAAATCACATTGAATACCATTTTTCAACCATTTTTCTCCGTTTATCATTTTGGCGTATTCTGCTATTGTCATTCCATGAACTATTGGTATTGGGTGCATTCCTACAAAAGATTTGAATTTCATATCAAGCACATTTCCATCTACATAATGTCCGTTTGGGTTTGGTCTGTCTAGCACTAAAACTTTGATATTGTTTTCGGCACAGGCTTCCATTACATAGTGTAATGTAGAAATGTAGGTGTAAAAACGAGCTCCAACATCTTGAATGTCGAAAACTACAATTTCAATATCTTTTAAATCTTCTGGACTTGGTTTTTTATGACTTCCATAAAGTGAAATTATTGGCAAACCTGTTTTTGAATCTTTGCCGTTAGCTATTTTTTCGCCTGCATCAGCTTTTCCTCTAAAACCATGTTCAGGAGCAAATATATTTTTGACATTAATCTTTTCCTCAATTAAAATATCAACTAAGTGTTTTCCATTTATTTGAGAAGTTTGGTTTACAACAAGCGCAACATTTTTTTCCTTTAAAAATGGTAAATATTCTTGAGAACGTTCTATTCCAAGTTTTACTTCTTTTCTTTCGGCTTGTTGTCCTTGTTTGTTGTCATTATAGACTTCAGTATTTCTATTATTTTGTTTAGCATAGCAGTGTATGTTTAATATTATGGTTAAAGTTAGTATTATTTTTGTGATTTTCATGTATTAGTCTTCAGTCTTCAGTACCAGTTTTCAGTCTGTTTACTGCGACTGCATACTGCATACTGCGACTGTAAACTGCATACTGATAACTGAATATAAATTTAGTTAAATTTTTCTGGGTTATTTATCATGTATCCAATAAGTTTGCCAATTTCTATATTTTTTAGTTCAAATTTATCATAATCTTCTTTATTAATATACTTACAAGCTAAAGCAAATTGAAGTCAACTTAAAGTTTCTGAGTTTTCAGCATCAGAATCTGTTAATTTACTTTTAAAATGTTTTGGATATGGTCTTTTTCTGTATGCTTCTGCAATATTAGCACAAACAGAACGTGATGATCTTCTAATTTGATCTGTTAATGAATATTTTTCTTCTTTAGGAAATAGTTTTGAAATTTCAAATATTGACATTGCCAATTCAAATCCTTTTTGGTATGCTAGTAGTTTTCGAAATCCCATATTTCTTTTTTAATTGTTATTTTTTTAGTATTCAGTTCTCAGTTTGAAAACTGCCAACTGCAACTGAATACTGAGGACTAATTAAACTCCAAGCCTCAGGTTTTTTATCAAATTTCAATTTCACAACCGACCAAATTCCTCTAAAAAAATCAGATTTTCTATATAACTCTAAATAGCTTTCATCTTTCCAATGGCTGTAAGTAAAAAAATGGCAATTATCATTTTTGTCTTGTAATAATTCTAAATGAGAACAACCTTCAAAACCAGCTATAAATTCTTTTTGCTTTTCAAAAGTTGCTAAAAAACTTTCAATTTCATCTGCACGAAAATGCATTTTGACTATTCTTGTAATCATATTTTTAAGCGGTTTCTATAAGTACTACTCTTCCATATTCTAGTCCTAGTAGTTGTGTTGCTTTTCCATTTCTTATGGCTATTTCTAATAAATTTGCTTCATTAAAAATACAAACAATTTCTCCTGGTTCTACTTCTGAGTAGTGTTTGTTTATTTTATGGGCTCGGTTTCCTCTGGTGCTTATTATAAAGGCTTTATTACCTATAAAGTTATAAAAAGTTTCTTTGTCTACATTTACAACGGCATTATTGTATCTATCTATATATATAACGGTAGCACGTATTAAATCTTCATTTACTGCGGCTCTCACAGATGGCACACGCAAATATGAAGTAGTTTCAATTCCAAAAACGGTAATATCTGAATTGTTTTCAGCAAATTTTACAATTTCACAAAGCTTTTCATGAGTTTCTTTGTAGCTAAAATTTTTCTCTAAACCTTGAACTACATAAGCTTTAAAGTCTTCATTTGGAAACATTAAATTTGCCATTCCATTGTCTGGGCAAACATAGTATTGTGTTCCTCTTTTAATGATAATAATTCTATTATTGCCTTCTTTTAAATTTATGTTGGTAAAATGAATGGTATTTGCAGGAAAATTGGCAGCAGCATTTTTTAAGGCATAAGCGGCTCCCACTTTATCAAAAATTTCAATTTCATGAGAAATATCAATAATATTTAAATCTATGCAAGAACTCATTAAACTACCTTTTAATGCAGCTACATCAAAGCTTTTAGAGCCAAAGTCTGTTGTTAATGTTAAAATGGGCATAAACTTATTGAATATTATTAACAAAGAAAATACTATTTTTTTAATTTCGTAAACAAATTGAGTACTATAATTAATAGTATCTCAAATTTTTAATAGTTTTAAATAAAATTTCCAAATTTGAACGAGTTAATTATAGAAATTGAAGACATAGAACCAATTCAGCTTTTGGGTTCTAATAATGCAAAATTTAATAACATTAAAAAGGCATTTCCTAAGCTTAAAATTGTAAGCAGAGGAAATAAAATAAAAGCAGCAGGAAGCGAACAAGAATTAGAACTTTTTAAAGCTAAAGTGAATAAACTTATAGAATTTATTAGCAAATATGGCTCAATAAAAAATCAAGAAATCTTGGATATGTTAGAAGATGATGATCTTTCTAATATTTACCTTCCTAAAGAAAAGGAAAATATTATTTGTTATGGAAATAATGGTAATATAATAAAAGCTAAAACGCCAAATCAAATAAAACTAGTAGATGCATCAGCTAAAAATGATATAGTTTTTGCTGTAGTGCCAGCAGGAACGGGTAAAACATATACAGCAGTGGCTTTAGCGGTAGCAGCTTTGAAAAACAAAGAAGTTAAACGCATTATTTTAACCAGACCAGCTGTAGAAGCAGGAGAGAGCCTTGGTTTTTTGCCTGGAGATTTAAAAGAAAAAATAGATCCTTATTTACGCCCACTTTATGATGGCTTGCGTGATATGATTCCAGCAGAAAAATTGCGACAATACATGGAAGATTATACCATAGAAGTGGCTCCGTTGGCATTTATGAGAGGTAGAACTTTAGATAAAGCATTTATAATTTTAGACGAAGCACAAAACTGTACCGTAGCACAATTAAAAATGTTTTTAACCAGAATTGGCCCTTCTGCAAAATGTATCATTACTGGAGATATGTCACAAATAGATTTACCTAGAAATCAAAAATCTGGTTTGGGTGTTTCTATTAGTTTATTAGAAAAAATTCAAGGAATTTCTGTTATTAGATTAACAAATGTAGATGTAATAAGACATCGACTGGTAAAACGAATTATTTCAGCTTTTGAAAAGTTTGTGGAGTAAAGTTTATAATCTAAATATTCATTGTGAAATACTTATCAATAACTACCATTTCCAGTTAGAATTATCTATAACAGAAATATTGTTTTTTTCAAAATGAAGTATAAAATCGTCAATAATTTCTTGATTTCCTTTTATTATATTTTGATTGTCTGTTTTAGAAGTAATTATGATTAAATTGTTAAGTAAAACGATACTTTCTATTGCATTTAAAAATAAACTTGTATTACCTGTGTAATCAGAAAAAATGATAGCATTGTTATCTATTTTTAGGTTAATTTCTACATTAAATTTTGAAGAACTAGAATTGTATAAATAATTTTCATACTGTTTTTTGATTCGTTTTTTCAATAAAAATAAATAATCCAATAAATAGTAAGTTATAAAAACTGGTATAGATATTAAAAACACATTATTGTCGAAACTTAGTGTGTTATATAGAATATAAAGCATTAATGAAACGAAAATTCCAGATTTGATATATCGAAATTTATATTGTTTTTGTTGCGCTTTATTTTTTGAATACTTATATAAAAGTAGTTTTAAAAAGTCATCACTTCTTAGACTGTATTTGTGTTCTAAAATCATTAATTTAATTTTTTCCCTCTTAAATAAGTATCAAGTACCTTAGTTTGTGCTATTTTATTTACATCTATTTCAAACAAATTCTGATTTAGAATAATAAAATCAGCTTCTTTTCCCACTTCAAGTGATCCAACTATTTCTTCTTGACGCATTACATAAGCAGGGTTTATTGTATAGGCTTTTATTGCTTCTTCCAAACTAATATTTTGCGGTGCTCTAGTTACAGCATTTTGCATTCCAATAAATGGATTCAAATCACTTACGTCCCAGTCACTACTTAAAGTCAACCTTGCATCAGCATCTACCAAACTTTTTATTGGAACATTATTATTGTTTAAAGCAGCACTAATAAATACATCATTATCGTGCCAATGTGCTGGTTGTGTAAAGTCTCCAGCAACTTGAGCATCGGCAGTTACATTTAAAGAAGCAAATCTTGAATAATCTGCTGGGTCAACATATTCAACGTGTGTTAACCTGTGTCTTCCGTTTGTACTTCCACTTTGGCTAATAGCATTTAATGCTTCGTTTACACCTCTGTTTCCAATAGCATGAATATGAAAATCAAATCCTGTAGGTTCAAGTGCAGAAATATATTGTGCTATTCTAGCTTCTGTAAAATAATTTACGCCATTATTTGTAGGAAGGTTAAATAAATCATCATTATAATCATCGTGCATTGCAGATGTTGTGTTTATTATAATTCCATCACTATACAATTTTATTTGATTGATTTTTAGTAAGCTATTTTTATCAAATTTATAAAGAGATTGTAAAGTACTAAGTTGACTCGCATCACTTTCTGATGGGTAAGCCCAAAGACCAAGGTTTACTCTTGCTGTTAATTTATCATTATCGGCAACTTTTTGCCAAGTTAAGTGGTGATTTCTTTTCCAATATCCTCTTGCATCGCAAATAGAAGTAATTCCATATTTTGCCAATTCGGGCATACTATATTCTACAATTCCATCATAGTCATTTTGTTCAGCATTTGGAATACTTGCTATCGCCAAATCTATAATTTCGTTTCCAGCATTGTCTATCAAAAGTCCGTTTGCTTCGCCATTAGTTTCACGCATGATAACGCCACCAGCTGGGTTTGTAGTTGTGTTTGTAATTCCTGCTAGTTCTAAAGCTTTTGAATTTACCCAAATAGAATGAGAGGTTAATTCCATTATAGCAATTGGTTTTGTTGTAGAAATGTCATCTAAAATTTCTCTTGGTGGTCTAGTTGCTTCAAGTGCAGTGTAAATATCAAAGCCCCAACCAATAATCCAATTCTTATCAGTGTTTTGGTTTAAAGCAGTTTGAACTTTTGTAGCATAATTTTCTGGATCTGTAACATTTTCTCCTAGTATAAACTGAAAATTTTCCGAAGCAGCTTCAAGTGCGTGTAAATGAACATCGTGAATACCGGGCATCATCATTTTGCCTTTTAGATCTATAATTTCTGCATCTTCCGAAGTTTCATCCTCAACATTTTTATTTGTTCCAATGCTGATGATTTTCCCATCTTTAATAAGCATTGCTTCTGCCCAAGGTGAACTTTGGTTTACGGTATATATTTTACCGTTTATAAATAACTTTTCGCCTTTCCCATCGTCAGTTTTCTTTTTGCAAGAAATTATAGATATACTAAGCATGATAATTAATATTTTAAACATGGACTTCATTATAGTTAGTTATTTTTTATTCATTTAATTTTAATGCAAATTTATAAGAAACTTCTAGTATTTCATCTAAATCTGCTTCTCCTTGGTTTGTTAAAATAATAGCACCAACTTTCGTAGTTTTATTGTACGCCATAATTGTTGCGACTCCTTTTTCTCCTCCATCGTGTCCCCATAAATCATTTTCTGCATTGAGTATAAATAAATGTAAACCCATATCATTACTCAATTCTGGAATTTGTAAGGTAGTCATTTTATCTATAGTTTCTGCACTTAAAAGTTCAAAATTATTATACTTTCCTTTTAAACAAAATGTACTCAAAAGTTTAAATAAATCTTGCGCAGAAGACCTTAAACCACCATTTGGATAATCTGTATTTGTATAGTGTTCTAAAGCAGTATAATTTCCACCAGAAAAATTATATGGTTGAACAATTGTTCCATTAATTTCATCTAATTTCCAGTAAGTATTATTCATTTCTAAGGGCAAAAATATTTTTTGTTTGCAATATTGATTAAATCCCATTCCTGAAATTTCCTCTACTAATAAGCCAATCAAAGCATTTCCGGTATTAGAATATTCAGAAACTGAACCTGGTTCAAAATCGTGAAAATTTTGACTTGCATTATAATAAGACCCTTGCGGTGTTAAATAGTTTTTAAGATAAGTTTTTAGACTAATTGGGCTATCCATATTTTCATAGTAATGATTGTCTAGTTCATCACCATCTGCAATTCCAGAAGTATGCGTAAGTAACATTCTAAAAGTAATATTTTGAGTGTAATTAGGAACCGAAACATTGAAGTCTAAGTAGTCATTGATCTTGTCATCTAAAGCGAAAAGACCATCTTCATACAATTGTAATAGGGCAGTAGCAGTTATAACTTTAGAAATAGATGCCAATAAAAAAACATGATTTGATTCTAAAGAAATGCCTTGGTCAATATTAGATTTACCTAAATATACTTCGTGTAGTATTTTATCTTTAGCAAAAATTAAACTTGCCAAAGCAGGAATATTTTGAGCATCAATTTCGTCCAATAGATATTCTTTATATTCCGTTTTAGTTTCAATACTAGGCGTTTCTTTTTTACAACTGAAACAAATTGTAGAGTAAAAAAGTATAAAAAGTAATGCGTTTAAGTTCATGGTATTGAATGTTTTAGAAAAATAAATTTACAATAAGAATTAAACTTTTATTCATTTAAATAGTTGAATCCTTGAAAATAACACTATTTTTAAACTAAGCTAATTAGAAAATCTTATGATAATTCGTTCCTTTTTTATCAATTTTACTTTGGGTTCAATATTTGTTTCTACTTTTTTTGAAAATTAAAGTTCAAAGTCATTTTTTTTTAAAGAAATAATCATTTCAATTCTCGCATTGTATATATTTACAGAAATTATTTAAAAAACGTAAACAAACCCATTTATGTTAGAGCAATATTTTAGTAAATTTAGAAACAATACTATAGGAGTAAATAATACATTTGAATCGCCGCACGGTGTAAAAAAAATTATTTATACAGACTGGACAGCCAGCGGAAGACTTTACCGCCCTATAGAAGAAAAGTTAATGAACGATTTTGGCCCTTTTGTAGCCAATACACATACAGAAACTAATATTACAGGTTGTTTAATGACAATGGCTTATAACAAAGCAAAACAAGGTATTAAAGAATATGTAAATGCATCTGAACACGATGTTTTAATTTCTGAAGGCTCTGGAATGACAGGCGTAATGATAAAACTTCAACGTATTCTTGGTTTTAAAATTAATGATGAATTTAGATCTAAAATTGAAATTTGTAAAGAAGATATTCCTGTAGTTTTTGTATCGCATATGGAACACCATTCAAACCAAACATCTTGGTACGAAACTATAGCAGATGTAGAAATAATAAAAGCAAAAAATGCAGGCGAAATGGATTTTGAACACCTTGATTTTTTATTAGAGAAATACAAGGATAGA
>CAKZQD010000030.1 GCA_937139485.1 uncultured Bacteroidota bacterium
CTAAGTTCGCTTGTTCAATGAGCTTTATAAGATTGAAGGTAGAAATGTCTATTTCTTCTTCTAAATCAATACCTGAGTCATTAAATTCAGAATATAACTTTTGAACTATACTGATGATTGCATAAATTTCATTCTTTCTAAAATTTGGATAATTGTCAAACTTGGATTTAAAATTGTCCAGGTGCTCAATCAAATCTGTAAAATCAGAGTGAAATTCCTTTCTTACTTGTGATTTTGAAATTTCACTTCTTTCTTTTGAAATTTTTTCAACTAATGTTATAAGGTCTTCTTGTAAAGTTTCAGTCAGAGAATCATGATAATCGCCAAACACATCACTATCAAAGTTTAAATTTGAAAGTAGTTCTAACAGGTTTTTATAAAGTAAATCTAGTTTTCTCATATTACAACTCCTTTAAAATAAAGTGACCAAGAAATTGATTTTGCTTCATCTGAAAGAATTGCATACACTCCTTCGTATACAGCTTTCTTATTGACTGAACCTATGTTTATCTTGCTTAAATCAAGTCTGTTTCTTAGGCTTTCAAATTCTTCTAATTGCAATACTTTTGGATTATCAATTATTTTATTTTTAAGTAATTCAATTGATTGTGTTGGGTGAATATGATTTTTGTTTGAATATTTACCTAATGCAGCGAAAATACCTACTAGTGAAATTTCTCTTCCAATCCATTTAATTCCTAAATCTCCATAATTAGATTCAACTTGTCTGTCTAAATCCAAGAGTGACTCTATAAATTTATGCAAGAATTCAAATGAGAAATATTTATCAAATTTGTCAAAATCAAAATGTCCTCCTGGTAAACTACTAGGAGGACATTTTAATTTTAAGAAATTCTAATGATTAAAGTGGACAAGCCAAAATAGTTGTATCAGCTCCTGAAATACAAATATCATTTTCGAAAATATCACAACTCATCATTTTGACATATCGATCACAGTTATTGTTTTCCACGCCCAATTCATCAGAACCATAACAAATTTTCAAATATGGATTATCTATCATGTCTGAATAATTTGGATTACTCATTGGTATATCATCATAATTTAATTTCCCTCCATACAGCCATTTACATAGCGGTGTATATAGTAAAGGTGAATTATCTACTTTCGTAATATTGTAATCTTCGATTAACGTTCCCGATCCATCATAATAAAAAGCAATGATCGGATTAATATCAAATTCATAAGTTCCATTTACTAAGCTTGCATCAGTAGAAATTGTAGGTAATTGACCGGCATCTAAAAGAATATTAGAAAAACCAGTATATATGTCACCATCGTAATCAATCGTTTTTCTTCCTAGAGAATTATATTGAGTAGTTACTAAATTTCCAGAAGGTGTAGTTGGTGCACTGCCAATACCTAAATCCCACATTGCATTTAGAACTGCTGCTGGTTCTGTAAAATCTATATCTGTAATTGTACAGTTAATATCTTCTACTGTTATTGTGGTTTGACCAGCTAAATTAAAATTAGCATCTGAACTTGCTAAAGCATTTCCACTTGCTAAATATACATCTATTGAATTTCCTGCTCTACCATTACCACCATTACCACCATTACCACCATTACCACCATTACCACCGTTTCCTCCACAACCTACTTCACCGTTTCCTGTATATGTAGAACCTAAGCCTCTATTTCCTCCATTTCCTCTAGAACCACCAGAACCACCAGAACCAGCTAATCCAGAATTTATATTTGTTTGAAGAGTATTTCCATTAATTCCATTTAAGTTTAGATAAAGCCCATAAGAAGATCCTCCACCAGAACCACCAGTACCACCAGTACCACCTTCTCCGCCACCGCCGCCGCCGCCGCCGCCAGATCCAGCACCATCTACACAAAAGAAACAATTTTGACCGCCACCGCCGCCACCGCCGCCGCCACCGCCGCCGCCTGTTCCATCTAACCCATTTGTTCCTTGCGTCCCTGGCACCCAAAAACCACCTAAATGAGAACCAAAAGAACCATTTATTCCATCAGCTCCATTTGTTCCAGCAGTACCATTTGTAGCTCCAGTTCCACAATCTCCACCTCCAGAACCTCCACCATTTCCGCCTACTCCATTATTCCCTCCATTAGCTCCACCGCCACCATTTCCTCCGTCACCACCATTTCCACCATTACGATCCTCTTCTCCACCAGAGGCTCCGCCTCCACCTCCACCTCCAGACCTTGGATTTCCAGCATTTGCATTTGCTCCATTACCCCCAGTACCACCAGTATTACAACAACCTCCAGGGTTTCCTGCACCATTTCCAAAACCACCAGAATTTGTTCCTGCTCCATTTCCACCTCTACCACCTTCTCCAGAATCTGATTGATCATCATTATCTCCAGCATTCCCTCCAATTCCATTAGAACCATCAGCACCATCAGCACCATCTACACCATTAGAACCGTCAGAAGCATCACCAGCTAAAACTTGTGTTCTTACAATATCATAATTTGAACAAGATGTTAAATGCAAACCATAAGTAGACATTCCATCTTGATTGGCATTTGCTGTTTGAATAGTTATATCTTGAAATCTAAAACCATCAGAATTATTTCCATAAAAAGCGACTAATCTTCTTGCATTAACTGCACCTTCTGGATTTGCAGTAGTTCTATTGATAGTTGTAGCACCTGCTAAACTGGTTTTTGCCCAGCCATTTCCTGGGTCAAAACCACCTTCTAAAGTAATGTGACTTGGAATATTTAATGCATTATTAATATTATATGTACCTATAGCCATTTTTAAAACGGTTCCATTACAAGCTCCTTGAATAAGTCCTTCTGCTAAAGACAAAGGTGCTGCTTGTGTTCCAGCATTTGCAGCATTACCCGTAGTAGAAACATATAATACATTACAAACATTTCCAGTAGGTGCTGCAATATTTACAACAGCAGTATCTGTAGAAAAACAACCTGTACTTGGGTTTGTAATTCTTACATAGTAATTATATATTCCAGATGATGCGGGTAATGAAACATTGATAGTTGAAGAATTTCCAGCAACTGTTCCTGAACCTAAAGCAGTATTTGAAGGATTAAACCATGCAAAAGTATATCCAGTTGAGTTTGTGTTTGCTGTTAAAGTAATATTTCCACCAGAACAAGCAAAACTGTTTGCTGGTGTAACATTTGCTGTAGGTGGTGCTAGAATAGAAACTGTAACATTTTCTTGCAAATCGCAGCCATCTGGAAAAGTTGCCAATACAGTATATGTTGTTGTTACTGAAGGACTAGCCGTGACCATGCTTCCGTTTGTAGAAGAAAGACCAGCTGCAGGAGACCAAGTAATAGAACTAGCCGCAGGATTTGTAGTTGCAGTTAATACAACACTTTCCCCATTACAAACTCCTGTATCTGAGCTAAGAGTTAAACTATTTGGGCTTGGTTCTACTTCTATTACATAAGTAAATGTAGACGATCCTACAACAGGACAGTTATCGTCAACTACATTTACAGTAAAAATATTATTTCCTAAATCTGCATCTGTTGGTGTCCAACAAAATTGACCTTGAGGAGAAATTGTATTGTTATTAGTAACATTAAAAGTTGCATTAGAAATTTCTGCATTCCAGCTCATATTTACAATGTCACCATCTGGATCTGTTCCATCTACTGTAAAACAAAATGGAGAAGAAGCACATATATTTGTCTGATAGTTAGTAATTACATTTCCAGGAGTTCCATTTACACCAGAAGCTGTTGGAGATACATTGTTGCAGTTAAGAATATTAAACTGCATATCTCTATTTACTTCTCCAATCTTAATACCATTTCTAAATTCCTCTACAACTATACAAATAATAGCTATTTGCTGGGTTGTAGGTGTAAAAAAAAGTGCGCCCGTAGCATTATCAATATTAACTCCAGAAGTAGTATTTAAAGGTGTAGCACCATTAAAACCAGCAGCATAAGTAACCAAACTTGTAGCCGTTTGATAACATGGTCCTAAAGAAAAATATAAAGAATCTCCATCGGCATCACTAACACCGTGATTATATACAAAAGGTTGATTTATACAAGTTGTTGAAGATGGGGCATTGTTAAATTGTGGTGAAGAATTACAACCAGCATTGTTAGTATTATCCAAAGAACTAGAAATATACATTGTATTTGATCCTGGATTATCCAAGGTATTGATAGTAGTATTTCGGCAACATAAATTATTAGAAACCGAAGGTCCTGCAGTAAGAATCCAATCTGAACATTGAAAAGGGTTTAAATCTAAGTTTCCTTGATAAACATGCTCTTCTACACCTCCAGCAGTACCAGAACAAGATGGCTCGGTTGGACAACTTGGAGTAATATCAACTAAACTCATTCTAGTTAAGCTTACATTTCCAGAACCACAAGAAGAAGCATAATTTAAATTTAAACTGTTTGGTAAAGGCGCATTATTTATACCACAGTCTCTATAAATAGTTGCTGAAACAGTATAAATATTTGAGCCAATACATTCATAAGTTATTTCTGAGCCTAAAAAATGAGTAGCATTAACATCGTTAATAAAAAATATAAGTATTAATAGAGAGAAAAAGTATTTTTTTAACATATAAACAAGGTTTATTAAATTTTTACCTTGTGAATATATGCTTATTAACTTATTTTAAGAAATAAAAGCAAATTTAATTTACAAAGAAGTGATTATAAATCAAATGCCTTTAATACTTGTGGCAACCATGCGTCTACTCTTTCTTCAGTTAGTTCGTCTTCATTGTCTACATCTAAACATAGTCCTACAAATTGGTCTCCTCTTTGTGCTTTAGAAAAATCGTGTTCATAGCCATCTGATGAGGTAAACCCAACAATCTCACCGCCAAGTTGTTCTATCATTTCTGCAAAAATGCCTATAGAATCACAAAAGTATGAAGCATAACCATATTGATCTCCTAATCCAAATAGTGCGACTTTCTTGCCTTTAAAATCTATCTTTTTTAGTTCTGGAATAAATTCTTCCCAATCGCCCTGAAGCTCGCCATCGTACCAAGTAGGTTGACCAAAAATTAGTAAATCATATTTAGCAACATCTTCTGCTTTTTTCTGATAAATTTCGTGTAAGTCTACTATTTCTTGTCCTGTAAGTTCAGTTAAACTTTCTATAAGGTTTTCTGAAACGGTTTCTGTATTTCCTGTATCTGTTCCAAAGAACAATCCTATTTTACTCATTGCTATTCTAATATTTTATTTAATATAATTCTGATATTCGTTTTTTTCAAAAATTTCTACTGCTTTGTTAAACGATTTATTTAATGATTTATTCATTACGATATAATATGCTTCTTCATTAAACAAATTTCTTGCTACTAATGCTTTTAACCGAACAGAAAGTACTTCTTTTGATTTTTCAAGTCCTTTTTCATCTAATGCTACTTTTTCTTTTTCTGCATATTTTATAAAGTCTTTTAAATAGTCTTCATCAATTTCAAAATTGGCATCAAAAAATGAAATGTCTTTATAAATTTTCTCTAATTGTTTTCTATTTCTATCTACATAATTTAAAGTAAATTTATTTACGATTCCTTTTCTTAGAACTTTCCAAAAATACTCAGATGTTCCGGTTGTATCTATTGGAACATAAATATCTGGCGTTATTCCACCTCCTCCATATACGGTTCTACCGCCAGAAGTTTGAAATTTTAAAGAATCTGGAAATTCCATTTTCATGCTATCTGTTAATTCTCCAGAATCGTATCTTTCTTTCAATTCTTTTCTGTAGGCATCGGTACCGTTTGCATAAGATTTTTGAATAAACCTACCGCTTGGTGTAAAATATTCTGCAATTGTTAATCTTATTTGCGAAGTATCTGGAAGAGTAAATGGTCTTTGTACTAATCCTTTTCCAAAAGTTCTTCTGCCTAATACTAAGCCTCTATCCCAGTCTTGCAATGCACCAGAAACAATTTCACTAGCAGAAGCAGAAGATTGATCTACTAAAACAATTACATTTCCTGTTTTCCAATTTCCATAAGATGATGCTCGTAACTCTTGTTTTGGGCTGTGCACGCCTTCGGTATAAACAATCATTTGATTTGATTCTAAAAATTCATCTGCTATTTTTTGAGCAGCTTTTAAATAGCCTCCGCCGTTTCCTTGCAAATCCAAAATAAGGTTTTGCATGCCTTCTGCTTTTAATTCTTCTAATGCGGCTGTAAATTCTTGATGTGTTTTACTTCCAAAATTGCTAATTTTGATATAACCAGTATTACTATTTGCCATATATGAAGCATCTATAGAAAAAATAGGAATTTTATCTCTAGTAATTTTAAATTCTAGCAGTCTCTTTACTCCAGCTCGTTTTACTTCTACTAAAACTTCTGTGCCTTTTTTTCCTCTTAATCTATCTGCTACGCCTTTGTTATTTATGCCATTTCCTGCTACGGTTTCTTTATCTATATTAATAATTTTATCGCCAGCCATTAAGCCTACTTTTTCTGACGGTCCGCCAGAAATAGTTGCTACTACCAATATAGTGTCATTTAAAATGTTAAATTGAATTCCAACACCTTCAAAATTTCCTTTTAAAGGTTCATTGGTTCTTTGTACATCTTTTTTTGGAATATAAACAGAGTGTGGATCTAAATCTTTTAAAATTTTTTTAACTGCATCTTCTACTAGTTCTTCTTCACTAATTTCTTCTACATAATAGTTTTCTATATAATATAGTAATGTAAGTAGCTTATCTTTTCCTGCTGGTTTATTTTGTGCTTCAAGTTTTAAAAAACTTAATGCCAAAAAACCTAGTATTATTAATTTAATATTCATTGTTGTGTTTGTTTTTAAACTGCTACATTATATTCTCTTAAAGCATCATTTAATGATGTTTTTTTATTTGTAGATTCTTTTCTTTTTCCAATAATTAAAGCACAAGGTACATTATAACTTCCTGCATTGAACTTTTTGGTATAAGAACCAGGAATTACTACACTATTTTCTGGAATCACACCTTTTGTTTCTATTGGCTCACTAGTGGTTACGTCTATAATTTTTGTTGAAGCTGTTAAAACTACATTGGCTCCGAGCACAGCACCTTGTTTTACATGTATGCCTTCTACTACAATACATCTTGAACCTATAAAACAATCATCTTCTATAATTACTGGAGATGCTTGAACTGGCTCCAATACACCACCAATACCTACACCACCGCTTAAATGTACGTTTTTACCAATTTGAGCGCAAGAACCTACTGTAGCCCAAGTATCAACCATTGTGCCAGAAGCTACATAAGCACCAATATTAACATAAGATGGCATTAAAATTACTCCTTTTTCTAAAAAAGAGCCGTAGCGCGCTATTGCTTGCGGTACTACTCTCACTCCTTTCTGCTTGTAATTTGATTTTAAAGGAATTTTATCGTGATATTCAAATGGGCCAACTTCTATGGTTTCCATTTTTGAGATTGGGAAAAATAAAATTACTGCTTTTTTTACCCAATCATTAACTTTCCAAGTATTATTTACTTGTTCGCAAACTCTTAATTTACCATCATCAATTAAAGCAACAACTTTTTTTACTATATTTTGATTATCAATATCATTTAACAAATCTCTATTGTCAAATATTTCTTCAATTTTATTCTTAAATTCTTCCATAAACTTAGTGTAACTATTTAAAGATGTAAAAAAACGACAGTTTATGCTAAAAAAAAACATTTAGCATATAATTTTTTGTTCTCTTTTAAAAAAATGCTTTACATTTGCTGTGAAATAACTAAAAAATAAAACAAATGAGAAAATTATTACTTTTATTAGTATCTGTGTCATTTTTATCTTTAAATGCACAAATATTTATTAACACTAATCCTAATTCTAAAGGAAATTCAGGAACAGTAGTTAAAGAAAATAAAACTGTAGACGGTGAAAAAAAAGAATTGAATACAACAAAAACAGAAGTTGAAAGTATTGAACCAGCAATTACTAGCCCAAACTTCAACACTTCTGGAAGCACATCAACTAAAGTTGAAACAAATGTATCTGGATTAAACAATAATGGTTCTAGTACAAAAATTTCTGGAACTTCTTCAACAAAGACTTCTGGAACTAGCGTTTCTGGAACTACAACTACTAATACTAATGTTTCAAATACTTTTGGTTCAAATAGTGTAAAATCTAGTAGCACTTCTTCTATGGCAGCAAGTGGAGATGTTCCTCCAAATGCTCAACCTGGTAAATGTTATGCTAGATGTCAAACAGAAGATCAGTATACTTATAAAGCTAAACAAGTTGTTGCTTCTCCAAGAATGGTTAAGAAAATTAAATTACCTGCATTATATACTACAGTTTATGATACAGTAGTTATAAGACCACAATCTAAAAAGTTTGAAAACGTAGCTGCTCAATATGAGACTGTAAGAGAACAAAAAATGACAGCACCTTCTACTACTAAGTGGGTAAAAGGTAAAGCTGATGCAGGATGTTTATCTGCAGATCCAAATGATTGCCAAGTAATGTGTTTAGTAGAAGTACCTGCACAATACACTACAATAACAAAAAGGGTATTAAAGCACAAAGCTTACAAAAGAGAAACTAATATTCCTATGGAGTATAAAATAGTAGCTAAGCAAATAAAAACTCAAAACGAGAGATACGCTGAGCAAGTTATTCCTGCTACTTACAAAACAATTCAAGAAAGAGTATTAGTATCTAAAGGTGGTTACCAAGGGTGGAAAGAAGTTTTATGTGGAAATGATTTAACTACACAAAAAATTACTCAAATTCAAAAAGCATTAAAAGCTGCTGGTTACAACCCTGGTCCTATTGACAATATATTTGGTTCTCAAACTAAAGAAGCTTTAAAAGCTTACCAAAGAGCTAAAGGTTTACCAGTAGGAAACTTAAACATAGAAACTTTAAAATCTTTAGGAGTAAACTAAGCCTAAACGATTTTTAAATTATATTGAAAGACCATCTAAATTTTAGATGGTCTTTTTTTTTGAAAATTATAAGCATAAATACCATTGAAGAAAAACATAAAAACAAAACAGTTGCCTTTAGCGTAAGTCCAAACCCAGCTCTAGAAAACTTACAAATTAAATTTAATGAAATAGCTGATTACGAATTGGAGTTATATAATGTAATAGGAGAAAAAATATTTGAAACTAGCGTTGAAAATAAAAACAATTTTATTCTTAAAAATGACTATAAAAACGGTATTTACTTTTTTAAGTGTAAATAAAAAAGATGAGTCTTTTACTCAAAAAATTGTGTTCAAAAAATAAAAAAAGCTGCATTTGGAAAAATGCAGCTTAATATTTAATCATTCAAACAACTATTGCCTTTTCAAACTATACTTTTCAATTTTGTTGTATAAATGTGATCTTTGAATATCTAGAACTTCTGCTGTTTTCGATACATTCCAATTGTTCTTTTTTAATTTATCTTCAATAAAAAGACTTTCAATATGTTCTTTAAAATCTTGAAACTTATCAAACTCATCAAACAATTTTGTGGTTGAACCTTTTGCTTGTGCATTTGAAACATAAGCTAAAACTTCTTCATCGGTAATTTTTTCTGGACTCAAAATCACCAATCGTTCTATAATATTTTTTAGTTCTCTAATATTTCCATTATATTGAATTGCTTTTAAGGCTTCTACAGCTTTTGGAGTCAATTTTTTAATTGGCATACCATAATCTTGACAAATATCTACTACAAATTTTTCAGCTAATAAAGGAATATCAGATTTTCTCTCGTTTAATGACGGTACATGTACTAAAATAACACCTAATCTATGGTATAAATCCATTCTAAAACGGTGATTATCTATTTCTTCCAATAAATCTTTATTTGTAGCTGCTACTATTCTTACATCTACTTTAATTTCTTTATCGCCTCCTACTCTAGTGATTTTACTTTCTTGCAATGCTCTAAGTACTTTTGCTTGTGCAGAAAGGCTCATATCTCCTATTTCATCTAAAAATAAAGTTCCACCATTGGCTTGTTCAAACTTACCAATGCGTTGTTTTATTGCAGAAGTAAAAGCACCTTTTTCGTGACCAAAAAGTTCACTTTCTATTAATTCAGAAGGAATTGCAGCACAATTCACTTCAATTAATTTCCCTTTATTTCTATTACTTTTTTCGTGAATCCACCTTGCTACAAGTTCTTTTCCTGTACCATTTTCTCCTGTTACCAGCACTCTTGCATCTGTAGGTGCTACACGTTCTATAGTGTCTAATATTTTTTTTATTGCTGGCGATTTACCTACAATATCTCTTGTTTTGGTAACTTTTCGCTTTAGAACTTTAGTTTCTGTAATTAAAGTTGATTTATCTAAGGCGTTTCTTATGGTAATGAGTAGCCTATTTAAATCTGGTGGTTTTGATATATAATCATAAGCTCCTTGTTTTACAGATTCTACCGCTGTTTCTAAATTTCCATGACCAGAAATCATAATGGCTGGAGTATCTAAATCTGCCATTTTCATAGCTTCTAAAACTTCCAATCCATCTTTTTTTGGCATTTTAATATCCAACAAAACTACATCGTAGTAATTGTTTAATAATTTACGTAGTCCTTTTTCTCCATCTTCTGCTTCGTCTACTACATATTTTTCGTATTCAAGTATTTCTCGTAGTGTTGTTCTGATGCTTTTTTCATCATCGACTATTAATATTTTTGCCATATAGAATTTACTTTTGTGAATTGTACATTTTTATAAACGTACAAAATAATGAACACAAAAATAGGCTTAAATCAATATAGAATCAAGTTTTAGGAAAATTTAACCCATAATTGTTGGGTTTATGTTAATAAGGAAGGCATTTTAGCCTAAACGCTCAAAACAATCTGCAAATTTTAACATCGCATTCAGATTAGAAACTTTTACTTTTCCCATCATAAATGCCATTTGTGCATTGGTTTTACCCAATTCTACATCTGCATAAACTTTATCTTTTGCCTTTACGGTACATTTTGCTTCATCATAAAGCCCTTCTGTAACCGTACATTCTTTGTTTTTTATAGCTACTGTAAAATCACCTCCATTATCTCCCGAAATTTCAAAGTGAAAAATAATATCTAAATCTTCATCTACTTTATCAGCTTTAAATCTATTTGGTAATGAATTAATAATTTCTTTGGCAGTTGTCATAGCTTTTTGTTGTTAAAATTTTATGCTAAAATAATACAGCTAAAGCAATTAGACAAAAAATAAATATACTTTTTACAAATAAACACAAGCAAGGCATTTGATTTGTTTTAATTCTTTAGCTTTGCAAAAAATGTAAGCTACTGTGCAAAACGTATCAAAATTTATAGAAAATGCTAAACAAAGCATTAAAGAAAATGAATTTGTTAAATTAATTTTATCAAACAAAAGAGATAAAAAAAATGATTTAAAAGCCGTTTATTTAAAAACAGTTTTATTAAAAGATCAACTAAAATTAAATTTTGTTTACAAGCACAACACAAAAGATATTACCAAAAACTTGGAATTAAATGAAGCCTTTGAAGAACTTCAAAAACTTTTAGAAACTCATTTTTTTCAAGCGCTGCTTTTAAGTACAGCTGCCGATTTTAATTTAATATTAAGAAAAGACAAAAGCAGCACGCTTAAAAAAAGCAAAGCCACCACAAGCAAAAAACCAGAATTAAAACATAATCACGAAAAAAATAGGTTAATAAAAGCCAAAAATAATGTTTATTTAGAAGCACTTAAAGTTGTAAATGCTTCTGGTAATATATTACCAAAAAAGCAAAAAAAATTTAAGCAAATAAATAAATACATTGAAGTAATTAACGATGTTTTAGAACCTATATACTTCGAAAATGAAATGAATATTGTAGATATGGGTGCCGGAAAAGGCTACTTAACATTTGCACTATACGACTATTTAAAAAACACCGCAAATAAAAATCCAAAAATTACTGGAATAGAATTAAGACCAGATTTGGTTTCAAAATGTAACGAAATAGCAAAACTTTCTGAATTTGAAGATTTGAAATTTATTGAAGGAAGTATTCAAAGTGCAGAAATACAAAAACTTGATGTTTTAATTGCATTGCATGCATGCGATACCGCTACAGACGATGCCATATATAGAGGAATTGATGCCAATGCAGAAGCAATAATTGTAGCTCCTTGCTGTCATAAACAAATTAGAAAACAGCTAAATCCAACAAATGACTTAAAACAAATTTTACAATTTGGAATTTTAAAAGAACGCCAAGCAGAATTACTTACAGATTCTCTTAGAGCTTTAATTTTAGAAACTCATGGTTATAAAACCAAAGTTTTTGAATTTATTTCTGGCGAACATACGCCAAAAAATGTACTTATAGTTGCTACAAAAACTAAGAAACCTAAAAAGGATATTTCTATTATAAAAAGGCAAATTGAAAATATTAAAACTACGTTTGGTATTGAATATCATTACTTAGAGAAATTAATTAGTGGCGATAAAAAATATTTTATATAAATGCGCTATTCATTTTCTACACTTAATTATTATATTTTGCTTATTCAAAAGCAGAAAGCAATGAAGCTTTATTGTTTATACTTTCAAAAATTTATTGTGAAGCTAAAAGAAAATTTCTTCGTAAATCTAAAATCGTAAATCGTAAATGAGTAGATTTTTCGTTCACCTTGCTTATAGAGGTTCTAAATATAGAGGTTGGCAGTGGCAACCAAATGTTTCTAATACTGTTCAAGGTTTTTTAGAAAGTACTTTTGAAACTATTTTCAAACAAAAAACTACACTTTACGGCTGTGGAAGAACAGATGCCGAAGTTCATGCGAGTCAATATTTTATGCATTTCGAAATAGAAAATCAAGACGATTTTGTTTTGAACAAACTAAAAGACAGATTAAATTTCATGCTGCCTTTTGATATTGCCATTTATGACATTTTTAAAGTAGAAAAAAACCATCACGCTCGTTTTGACGCTTCTGCTAGAACATATCGCTATCATATTCATTTCAAAAAAAATCCTTTTTTAAGGTTTTCTAGTTCGCTTTATCCAAACTACTTTTACGACATTGAAAAAATGAAAGAAGTTGTACAATTTTATGCTACACAAAAAGATTTTAGAGCTATGTGTAAAAAACCAGACCAATACAAACATACTCTGTGCAGAATTGATTCTGTTTCTTTAAAATATAATGAAAAAAAAGATGATTTACTTTTTGAAATAACCGCCAATAGGTTTTTACAAGGAATGATTCGCCAACTTGTAGGAAGAATGCTTGATGTAGGAAGAGGAAATTTAAGTTTTAAAGACTTAAAAGAATGTTTTAAAACTGGCGAAAAACCAAAAAATACTATTCCTGCATATCCACAAGGTTTATATTTATATAAGATAGAGTATCCATTTTTTGAGATAGAACAAAAAGATTATTTTTTATAAAACAATTGATACGTGAGGACACGAACCAAGGGAAAGATTGAGTATCCGTTTTTTAAAATTGAGGCAAAAGATTATTACTTGAACTTACATAAAATAAAAATAGGCTTTTTACAAATAACAAATCTCAATTGAAAACGTTTAAAACTACATCACTATATTTGTAGTCTGTGGATATTTACAAAAAGAAAACACGAATAAAACTTCTACTAGTTATTGCAGCAATTGGAATAGCTATTATTTCTATTTTATACACCAATGTATTAACAAAAAAAATAGCAAAAGAAGAAGAAGCAAAAGTAAGACTCTGGGCAGAAGCACTTCAAAAAAGAGCCGACTTGATAAAAGTAACTTCTGGTTTATTTGAAAAAATAGCACAAGACCAAACAAAAGAAATAGAAACTTGGGCAGAGGCTTTAGAACTACAAGTAAACGTAGAAGATAGTAAGTTTTTAACCTATTTAAGCTCTATTGTTTCTGGAAATGTAAATATACCAGCTATTTTAATAGACGAAGATGGCAATTTAATAGATGTTTTAAACCTAGAAATTCCTGCTCAGAATAGTGATTTATACCTAGATTCATTACTTAAAAATGAATTTAGTAAAAATAAAGCTATTGAAATAGATTTTGGCTTTGGAAAAAACTATGTATACTATTCTGATTCTAAAATTTTTACCGAACTAAAATCTACCGTAAACGACTTAACGGAAACATTTATATCTGAAATAGTTTCTAACTCGGCTTCTTTACCTGTTTTATTTACCGATGAAAACAATAATATTATTAGCTCTGGAAATATAGATTCTTCAAAATTAACAAAGCAAAATATTAAAAATACAATTGCAGAAATGCAACTAAATAATAAACGACTAGATTTTGATTTAGGAGATGGAAGAACACGATATGTGTATTACAATAATTCTTTTTTAATTACACAACTTAAAGCATTTCCATACATACAGTTTTTTCTATTCAGTTTACTTATAGGCGTTGCATATTTGGGCTTTAGCAATGCAAGGCGAGCCGAGCAAAATAGAGTTTGGGTAGGTTTGGCAAAAGAAACGGCACATCAACTAGGAACGCCCATTTCTTCACTTTCTGCTTGGCTAGATTATATGAAAGAAATGCCTCCAGAAGAACAAAACAATGAAGCATTTATAGTAGAAGTAGAAAAAGATGTAAATAGGTTGACGCTTATTGCAGAACGGTTTTCTAAAATAGGTTCTAAACCAGATTTAAAATCATTACCTATAAAAGAAACACTAGAAAATGCTGTTACATATATGCGTTCAAGAGCTTCAAAAAGAGTTGTTTTCAACTTAGAAATAGAAGCAGAAAATTTGTATTTTAATGTAAACGAATCGCTTTTTAACTGGGTAATAGAAAATTTAATAAAAAATGCACTAGATGCCATGGAAGGCGATGGCGATATTACAGTAAGAAGTTTTCACTCTCCAAATAATGCCATAATAGATATTTCTGACACAGGAAAAGGAATCCCAAAAAATGATTTTGAAACTGTTTTTCAGCCAGGTTATAGTACTAAAAAAAGAGGTTGGGGATTGGGTTTATCTTTAGTGAGAAGGATTGTTGAAAGTTATCATTCTGGAGAAATATTTATAAAATCTTCTTCTTCAGAAGGAACTACTTTTAGAATAAAACTACCATTAAAAGCCTAAAAACTTCATAACTTTACCTTTTTAATTTGTTTTGTAAAATGTCTTCAGAAAAAAACCTATCAAATAAGCTTTCAAAAGAAGAAATAGACTTATGTATTTCTATTTTAGAAAAGCTCAATGAAAATACTACGCAAGTATTTGAACTTTCTAAAGAAAAGCGAAAAGCACTAATGATGGCTGCTGGAAAACTTTCTAGACCAAATAGAGACGAATTTGAAAAGCGAAAAAAAGATGGAAAAAAAGCTGCAAAAAGAAAAAAAACAGAACGAGAAAAACACGCTCGAAAAAACACTGGAATAAGAAGTGCTAGAGAGGCTAATATTTTTGAAGCCCCAAAAATGCTTCCACCATCTGCTATAAAACCAGAAGATACTGGCGAGTTGGAAAGTGCTAGAAACTGCTATGTTTGTAAAAAGCTTTATACAAAACTTCATCATTTTTATGATAGTATGTGTGTAGAATGTGGTGATTTTAATTACGCTAAAAGATTTCAAACGGCAGATTTAACAGATCAAGTTGCAGTTGTTACTGGTTCTCGTTTAAAAATTGGCTATCATATAGTTCTAATATTATTACGTTCTGGAGCATCTGTGGTGGCAACTACTCGTTTTCCCGTAGATTCTGCTTTGCGTTTTTCTAAGGAAGAAGATTATATGGATTGGTGCGACAGATTACATATACACGGATTAGATTTGCGTCATATTCCTTCGGTAGAAATATTCTGTAATTTTATAGAACAGAAATATGACAGACTAGATATTCTTATAAACAATGCAGCACAAACCGTAAGAAGACCAGCTGGATTTTATGCGCATTTAATGCCAAACGAAACTAAAAATATTGACGAATTACCTCAATTTGCTCAACATTTATTGAAAGACCATCAAAATAGTCTGGAACAACTTCAGGCTTTAATTCCAAAAACTGCGACTTCTGAAAGTACTGTTTTACCTACCAGTTGGCATAGTCCAGAACCTGGTGTTGGAATTAGAGCATCTGCTCAACTTTCTCAAATTCCTTATCGTTTTGATAATTCTATAGAAGCTGCAGAAGTTTTCCCAGAAGGCGAGCTAGATGTAGATTTACAACAAGTAGATTTAAGAAAAACAAACAGTTGGCGTTTGGAACTTGGAGAAATAGAAACTACCGAAATGATAGAAGTTCAACTAGTAAACGCTGTTGCTCCTTTTGTTTTAAACAATAGGCTTTCTTCTTTAATGAAAAAAGAAAATACAGGTATGAAGCACATCATAAACGTATCTGCTATGGAAGGGAAATTTAAGCGTTTTAAAAAAGAAAGTAGACACCCGCATACCAATATGGCAAAAGCTGCATTGAATATGTTGACGCATACTTCTGCTGCTGGTTTGGCAAAATTTGGAATATTTACAAATGCCGTTGATACTGGTTGGGTAACAGATGAAGACCCAATAGAATTAGCTAAAAAGAAGACAGAAATTCACGATTTTCAGCCACCACTTGATATTGTAGATGGCGCAGCTAGAGTTTTAGATCCATTGATAGATGGTATAAATTCTGGAAAACATTGGAGCGGAGAATTTTTAAAAGATTACAGACCAATAGATTGGTAGTTATTATTTTATCAGCTCCATCAAAATACTAACACCTTTTGTAGATTTTAGACTCACTAACTTTCCTTTTTTGTAAGTGTATAAGTTAGTTCCTCCATCTACTTTTGTTCTGTATTGGTTATTTTCCAATTTTTCTATAGGAACAAAATAATTGAATCTTTCTACAAATACTTCATCAATTCCAATGGGTTCTTTGATGAAAAAATTTGCTGTTGCGTATATTATTTCTTTATTAATATTCAGCTTTTTGTTATTATCAGTTACGTCATAGCTTGTGCCATTCCATTTATAAAATAATTCTTGCAGTTCATTATTTTTTTTACGAATTACGTGTCCAGAAACTAATTTTGCTTCAGAAAATACTAAATCTGTTTGAGCAAAAGTTTTGGTTTTTATAAAAAACAAAACGGCTTCTGCCTCAGATTTAAAATGACAACTAAAAGATTGATTGTTTACTATTCTTTTTTCAACTGTAATTAAGCCTACGCTATCACCAAAAAAAATAACTCTATAAGCATTTTTTTGAGCAAAAACTAAACTTGTGTTTAGTAATAGAAATACTAATATGAAAAAGTGTTTTTTCAACTGAAACATTTTTTTTAAAAGTAACTATTATTATTTAAAAGAATGCATTTATATTTAAAGAAGCAATACATTATTAAATTGAATTCAATCTTTTTTTGGATTTTAATTTAGCATGTTAAACTGTTTTTAATTATTATCAAATTATTAAAATCAGAATTATCAATTATAATATTAGCAATTTGTTCAGGCTTGATTTCTTTTTGATAAATTTTAGAAGCTTTATGATACCTATTTTTATATTTTTCTTTTGTCAAATCAAATCCACCAAGATTAATTTTATCTCTAGCGATACCTCTTTGTAGAGCGACTTCAAAACTCGTTTTTATGTAAATCTTCAAATCCCAATACTTTTCATAAATTGGCTTAAACAAATATGCCCCATCAGTTATTAAAATTGAATCATTTTCTATTTCTATAGGTTTTAAATCAAGATAATTATCTGTTTCTAAATCATGACTTGCCTCAATATAGCTAGGAATTTCAGATTGAGAAGATTTTAAAACTTTCTCAACAAACATTTTTTCATCATAAGAATCTTCGTAATATCCTTTTGCAGAATTTCCACCTTGCTTATATCTATATTTTTTATTAAAATGAAACCCGTCTATAGAAACTTGATGAGCATTTAAATTTTGAGTATTTAAAAGTTGCAGATTCTTTAAATACAGCGTTTGCAAAACTTACATGGTTGCTAAACTCTGCATATTTAAAAGTAGATTCTTCTCCAAAAACGGTGTTAGTAAAACTAATGTCTCTTTTAAATTTGGCATACTTAAAGCTAGAATCTCCATTAAATTTGCTGTCAGAAAAATCTGCATTGGTTCTAAAATTAGAATATTTGAATTGAGACTCTTCTTTAAAAGTACAGTTTTTAAAAACAACTGTATCATCAAAATTTGCGACAAATGTGTAGCCTGAATCTTCATGATGAATATATGCAAAAACGTTATCTTGAAACGTACAGTTTTTAAAAGAAACTTTACCAGTAACTAATTCTTCTATTTTGTTGCTAGAATTGTTATTCCAAAACCGTTTTCTTTTTGGTAATTTATCTAGTTTTTCATCCATAAAAGTAAAATCTAAATCGCCAACAATTGTTACATTATTGTATGTAATGTTTTTTCCGCTTTTAACATCTTTCATAATGTCAGAAGCATTGATTGTTCTTTGTGCAGT
>CAKZQD010000031.1 GCA_937139485.1 uncultured Bacteroidota bacterium
ATGAAGTAATATTGCTATTAAGGCACCTTGCTCCTCTTCTAGTGTAATTTCAACCTCTTTTTGACGAAGCGTAAAAATTGCCTTTTGCATTAAATGAAACGCACCCAAAGCATGGTGAAACCTAGTATGCAATGCGCCTGGATATACATAATCTGTAAGTCCAAGTTGCTTTATTCTTCTTAATCTTTGAAAATAAGGGTGTTCAATAATATCAAAAATAATATCGTATGGAATTTTTATAAATCCATGAACTGGGTCGTTTAATACTTTTCTTTTATTCATAAACAATGTAAAAATACAATTATGAAATAAATAAAAAGTTATTTTTGTAGCAAACACAGTAATTTATGAAAAACTTACTTTTAGTAGTTATAATAATTCTTGCATTTTTTAGTAGTCAAGCACAACAAATTCATAGGTGCTATACTGATGAATATGTACAATATTTAAACACAAAAAATTCTGGAATACAAGAAAATATAAGAAGTGTATTTGATATTGCGAAATCTTTTCAAAATACTAAAGCAAGTCTTGCTGCGGAAGATACTATTTTTAGAATTCCTGTAGTGGTTCATATTGTTTATAATACTGCTCAAGAAAATTTGAGTGATGCATTAATAAACAGCCAAATAGATGTTTTGAATAAAGATTTTAGAAGACTAAACTTAGATACTGCAAACACAAGAGCTGTATTTAAAGACAGAGCAGCTGATGTAGGTTTTGAATTTCATTTAGCCACAATAGATCCACAAGGAAACCCAACAACAGGAATTACACGAACAAATACTACCAGAACAAGTTTTGGTGGCTCTTTTCCAAGTCCATCTGTGGTAGACGAAGTAAAAAAAGCCAATACAGAAGGTATAGAAGCTTGGAATACAGATACTTATTTAAATATTTGGGTTTGCAATATTGGTGGTGGACTTTTAGGCTACGCATATCCTCCAGAAGCTGCTCCAAACTGGTCTAGCACTATTGTTCCTAACGATAAAGGACTCTGGGGCGTAGTAATTTCTCATGAAGTTTTTGGCTTCGACAATCCATTTGCAAATGGTTCTTTAAGCCTTGCAGACCAAGGAAGAACTGCTGTGCACGAAGTTGGTCACTTTATGGGTTTAAGGCATATTTGGGGAGACGCAGGTTCTTCTACAAGTCCAAACTGTGCACTTTTTAGAGATGATGGAATAGATGATACACCTCATATGGGACACAATTCGCAAATAGCTGGTTGCGATACTTCAATAAATTCTTGTTCTAATGCCGAATTTCCTGACGAACCAGATATGTTTGAAAACTACATGGATTATTCAAGAGAAGCTTGTCAAAATTTATTTACCCAAGGACAAAGTAACTTAATGAGAAATATGGCAGTAATAGGAAGACCAGATTTAGCAAGAGTTTTAAAAGATGAAGAAATTACTTTAAATATTGGTGAATATATTGTAATAAATGGTACAGATACTTTTCAAATTGTAAATCCAATTGCTTTTATAGTAAATGCTGGTGATGAAATTATGTTTTTAAACATGAATAATGGCTATAATTATACAGTAACAGAATATGGTTTATATACTTCAGAAAGTCAAGCATTTATTCTTACTGCTACTGGCGAAGCAAAATTAAAAGTAGAAACTTCTCCAATAAAAAATATTACAAAGGCAAGTTTTAAAATATATCCAAATCCACTTCAAAATATATTAAATATTAAAAGTGAACAAGATTTTGATCAAATAAAAATTACTTCAATAGAAGGTAAAAGTGTTTTAAATAAAACAAATATCAATACTTCGAAAATAAAAATAAATGATCTAACAACAGGAATTTATTTTGTACATATATATAGTGTAAATAAATTACTTGGAGTACAAAAAATTACTGTACTAAAATAATTAGCATATATTAACGAATACTTAAACAATACACGACCATACTTTACAGTTTGAATAAGGTAACAAAATAAAAAAACGATTATGAGTAAAATAAAAATTCTTTGGGCAGATGATGAAATAGATTTACTGAAACCACAAATTATGTATTTGGAATCTAAAGGTTATCATATAACACCAGTTACAAATGGTTTAGATGCTATAGACAAAGTAGCAGAAGAAGATTTTGATGTTGTTTTTTTAGATGAATCTATGCCTGGACTTACAGGATTGGAAACACTACCAAAAATAAAAGATCTTAAAAAGTTTTTGCCAATTGTAATGATTACAAAAAACGAAGAAGAAGACTTGATGGAAGAAGCTATCGGTTCTCAAATTACAGACTATTTAATAAAGCCTGTAAAATCTCAACAAATTTTACTTACGTTAAAAAAGATAGTTGATTCTAAAGAATTGGTAAAAGAAAAAACGCAATCCAATTATCAAAAAGAATTTCAAAAATTATTTATGCGTATGCAAGATCGTTTAGATTTTGATGAATGGTCAGAATTGTACAAAACACTTATTAAGTGGGAACTAGAATTGGAACAAACAAACACTACAGAAATGGGCGAAATATTTGCTATGCAAAAGCAAGAAGCAAACGCCGCATTTAGTAAATATGTTGCCAATAATTACATAGATTGGATGAAAGATAAAGAAGGTAAAAACAGTCCACTTTTTTCGCACCAATTATTTAAAACCAAAGTTTTTGATTTATTAAAACAAGACAAACCTACATATTTTGTTTTGATAGACAACCTTAGATTTGACCAATGGAAAGTTTTAGAACCAATTATTAGAGAAAGTTTTAAAATAGTACAAGAAGATATGTTTTATAGTATTTTGCCTACAGCAACACAGTATGCAAGAAATGCAATTTTTTCTGGATTAACACCTTTAGAAATATCAGAACATTACCCAAACTACTGGAAAAACGATGATGATGAAGGTGGCAAAAACCTTTATGAAGAACAATTGCTTGGAGAATTGCTAAGAAGAAATTTTAGAGATGAAGTAAAATATAGTTATACCAAAGTAACCAACTTTGCAAAAGGCAAAGACATGGAAAACAACATTTTAAACAACATGCACAATAAACTAAATGTTATTGTTTATAATTTTGTTGATATGCTTTCGCATGCCAAAACAGAAATGGAAGTACTAAAAGAAATGGCAAATAATGATGCCGCTTTTAGATCTTTAACTGTAAGTTGGTTTGAGCATTCGCCGCTGCATAATGCATTAAAGAAAATTGCAGAAAAAGATGTGAATTTAGTAATTACTACAGACCATGGAATGACTATGGTAAAAAACCCTTCTAAATGTGTAGGTGACAAAGCTACTTCTACAAATATAAGATATAAAGCAGGTAAAAGTTTAAGCTATGAAGCAAAAGACGTACTTGCTATCACAAAACCAAAAGAAGCAAACTTACCTCAGTCAAATGTGAGTACATCTTACATTTTTGCCAAAGAAGATAAATATTTGGTTTACCAAAACAACTATAACAGGTTTGCTACTTATTTTAAAGATACTTTTCAGCACGGAGGAATTTCTTTAGAAGAAATAATTATTCCTTATGTACATTTAGAAAGTAAATAATAGATATTGTATAGCTTGCCAATATTTTCTTTTTTAAATTAGCAGAAAAAAAGAGAATGGTAAAAGATTACATAAAAGAAATTGAGAACGATCTATTGAGCGCAGTAGTTGCTATTACTAAAAAGAATGTATTGGTTTTAATTTTGAGTAATGCTGCGGTTTCTCTTTTTACTTTATTATTATTGTTGCCGAATACACTAAATATCTTTAATAATGGAATCGTAGATAATAATTTCTCAGAAATTGGAAGTTTATATGGTGGCTATAATTTTAACAATTATTGTTTCATATTCAATAGCTATATGCATAATTATACTATTGGTAAGCTCTTTTTACATTAATTTAATTCTAAATGTATTTAATTCCTTTATATTAAATAAAAAAGAAAAATGGCTTATATCTTTTAAAAAGACTATAAATACAAGTGTTTTTAAAACTTTTTTTATAATATTAACTTTTACTTTATTTTCTATTTTAACTTTAGTATTGCTTTTTATTTTAATAGAAAGTACATCAATTTCTGACTCGTCATTAGGTTCTGTATTCGTTTTTGTATTAGCATTCTTATTTATATTTTCTTGGTGCTTCAAATTTTCTCTAGCAATTCCTTTGGTTTTATTTCAAAACAAGGGAATTTTTGAAGCTTTTAAAATTAGTTTTCAAAAAATTAGTACAGCTACAGTTCTCAAATTTATGGGAATATTCTTTTTAATATTTATTGGTATTGGAGCAGTATTTTTTATTCTTACAACTATTATTGGTGGCATATTTTCTTTACTTGGTATGTTTGGTGTAGTTCTTCAAATGATTTTTCAATACATAGTTCAAGGCTTTGTAGTAGGGCTTAGTTTAAGTTTTATAATTTGCCTTTACTATGATTATGCAAAACCACAAATTGTGGATATGTTAGAACTAGAAGACAATTTAATATTATAATTCTTTACATTTGTTAAAAAAACAAGCATTATGTCCTTAATTAACAATTTTAGAAATTATACAAGCGATACGATAATTGATGTTACAAAAAAAACAATAATTCCGGTAGGACTAAGCTATTTTGCAACAGCAGTAGTTATAACTTTAATTATGATGCCCGTTTTTGCAATGGTATTTGGAATGGATTTAATGAATATGAATGGTCTTGCAAACATTGGCAATGAGCAATTAATGCAAGAACAAAGTATGCGAATGGCACAAAATTTAAAACCGCAAAATATCGTTTTACTGTTTTTGGTTTATTTACTAATGTTTTTTATAATGAGTTGGTTTATGAATTTTGCAATAAATTTAATACATCGTTACACTACTACAAAAGAAATAGCAGTATCTGAAACCTTAAAAGAATCTTTTTCGAGTATGGTTTTTAAAATATTTTTTCTCTTTTTTCTGCAACTCGTTATTTTTATTGTATTGTACATTGTACTTGCTATGCTTGTAGGTTTACTTATGATGGCAACACCAGTATTAGGCATTATTGGTGCTATTGCTTTAGTTTTGTTTCTGTATATATTTATGATAAAAATATCTTTATCGCTACCAATTTTAATTATTTCTAAAAAAGGTATCGGGCAGTCTATAATAGACGCTTATAATGCCATTACTTATAAAAAAGCCTTGAAATACTTTGTCTATATTTTTGTAATTACTATTGTTTTGTTTCTAATGCTTTTCACCATTGTTTTTGGTTTGGGTTTAATTACGGGCTCTTTAGGAATAACAGGAGTCATTATTAGTACCATTATTCAAAGTGCTGTTGGTGCAATAATTATAACACTTAGTTTAGTAACTTTACTAGCTATTTTTTATAAATACTACTATAAAAGTGATAATGAAAATAATTTAAACCTTGAAGAAAATTTAATATTATGATGCCAGAAAAATTTAAATCATTAAAAGAATTTTATCCGTTTTACTTATCAGAACACCAAAACTATATATGTAGAATACTGCATTTTATAGGTACAAGTTTAGTTCTTTCTTTAATAATTGCAGCAATTTACACACAAGACTGGAAATTGCTTGCCTATGTTCCGTTGGCAGGTTATGGTTTTGCTTGGATTGGTCATTTCTTTTTTGAAAAAAATAAACCAGCGTCTTTTAAACAGCCACTTTATTCTTTAGCAAGCGATTTTAAAATGTACTTCGACTTACTTTTCTTAAAAATCCCTTTCGATCCTAATGAAAATAAAAAAGCTTAGATATATCTTTGCTTTATGGAAAAAATAATTTCTTCTGAAAAAGAATTAGTTAGTTTAGCAAAAGAAATACTCAACTTTGCTAAAGGTATAAAAGTTTTTACGCTTTATGGAAATTTAGGCGCTGGGAAAACAACTTTGGTAAAACAACTTTGCAAACAATTGAATGTAAAAGATGAAACCTCTAGCCCAACTTACAGTATAGTAAACGAATATCAAAACGAGCAAAACAAAGTTTATCATATAGATTTATATAGACTAAATAGCCTAGAAGAAGCCTTTGAAGTAGGTTTGGAAGATTATTTAGAATCTGGAAATTACTGCTTTATAGAATGGCCACAAATAGCAAAAGCAATTTTACCCGAAAAAATTATTGAAATACGTCTAGAAAAAATAGATAAAACTTCAAGAAAATGTACATTTAATACTTTAGAATAAGAGATTTTTTAAAAAAATTAATCATTTTGTTTAATTTTCGTTAAAAAAGATGAAACAAAATAAAACTTTAGCTATATTTGAACTAAATTAAAAAACAATGAAAATACTAACGATAATATTAATATTTCTTTCTTGTGGAAACACAGCAAGCATAACAACTTCAGAAGCAAATAATGAACTTAAAGATATTTACCAATTTACAGTTCAAAATATAGAAGACGAAAAATTTGATTTTGCTTCTCTAAAAGGAAAAAAAGTTATGATTGTAAATACGGCTTCTAAATGTGGTTTAACACCTCAATACGAAGGACTTGAAGAATTGTATAAAAAATATAAAGACCAAAATTTTGTTATTGTTGGTTTTCCAGCAAATAACTTTATGGGACAAGAGCCAGGTTCTAATGAAGATATTGCTACATTTTGCCAAAAAAACTATGGCGTAACTTTTCCTATGATGTCGAAAATATCTGTAAAAGGCAAAAACATACACCCAGTATATAAATACCTTACATCTAAAGAGCAAAACGGTTTAGAAGACAATAGCGTTAAGTGGAATTTTCAAAAATACTTAATCAATGAAAAAGGAATGCTAGAAAAAATAATTTATCCAAGCACACTACCAATGGATGAAGAAATTACAAATTGGATAGAAAAATAATAGTTTTAAAACATAGTTAGTTAGGTTAGGTTCGTAGATTAATTTCTGCGGGCCTTTTTTTTTGAAATGAATGATTAATATTAATTCAAAGCGCTGTTATTTATTTATATTTGAACTTGGCAAACTTTTTGAAACAGTTTATATACTATGAATAAATTAAAAAAAACAGCAATGATTAAGTTAATGATAATGGTTTTGTTGACATCTGTAGCTTGCAATAGCTCTAAGAACACAACAGATTCAAAAAATAAAATGCTTATAGAAACTAATAACGAAAAAGAAACTAGAGCAATAATTATAAAAAAGAAGTTTGAGAAAACAGACGAACAACTTCGTTTTAAAATAAAGAAAATTGTTCAAAAGGAAGATGCACTTGTAGTAGATGTTACATTTGGTGGTGGCTGTGTAGACAATCATGTTTTTGAATTATACTCTACTGGAACGCCTGATGATAATGGCATTATAGATTTATTTTTACTACATAAAACAGAAGACAATTGTAAAATGCTACTAATGCAACAACGTGTTTTTGATATTAGTAAACTAAATAAAAGAAAAAGTTTCACATCATTTAGACTAAATAATAGTGATGTTTTGCAAGTAAAAAAGGCTAAATAACACATGGCCAAAAAGAAAAATTTTTATGTAGTGTGGGTAGGAAGAGTGCCCGGCATTTACAAAAACTGGAACCAATGCCAGAAACAAATAAAAGGTTTCGCAGGAGCAAAGTTTAAAGGTTTTATTACCGAAGATACTGCAAAAAAAGCCTTTGAAAACCCAAGTGAATACATGGGCAAAACCGTTCACGAAAGTAGTTTAACAGCTGCCCAGCTAGATGCAATAGGAAAACCTATAACACAAAGTATAGCAGTAGACGGAGCTGGAAACAACAGCACAGGAAATGTAGAATATCAAGGCGTTTTTACAGAAACAAAAACTTTACTTTTTCATAAAGGCCCTTTTAAAGGCGGAACAAATAATATTGTAGAGTTTTTGGCATTAGTGCACGCCATGGCTTACTGCAAAAAACACAAAATGAACTATCCAATATATTCAGATAGCAAAACAGCTATGAGTTGGGTAAGAAAGAAAAAAGCCAATACAAAAGTTGCAATTACAAATGAAAATGTAGAAATTTTAGCATTAGTAAGAAGAGCAGAAACTTGGTTAAATAACAATACAATACCAAACAAAATTTTAAAGTGGGAAACCAAAGCTTGGGGAGAAATTCCTGCAGATTTTGGAAGAAAGTAAATTTATTTTTCTTATTTTTGTTTAATATTTTTATAGAATGATTAAACAAAATATAGATAGAGTAATAGAAATGGCTTGGGAAGATAGAACACCTTTTGAAGCCATAAAATACCAATTTGCACTTACCGAAGCAGATGTTATAAAGCTAATGCGCAATAATTTGAAACCGAAATCTTTTAAACTTTGGCGAAAACGTGTAAATAGTGGAGAAAGTCAGAAACATCTTAAAAAAAGAAAACGAAGATATTTCAAGATTTAAATGTACAAGGCAAAGAACTATTTCTAGCAATAAAATTTCTAAGCGATGATGTTTTCTACAAATATAGAAGCCATTGAAAAACAAATTAGAAATATAGATATTGAAAATTACGCCAAAACAAGAAACAAGAGACTGGATGTTTGGTGTGAAAGGATACTATGCATCTTTCTTTTCTTTTTATAAAAAATGTAAAAAAGAATTCAG
>CAKZQD010000032.1 GCA_937139485.1 uncultured Bacteroidota bacterium
TTTTAAAACCCTAAAAGATTGAAAATCAGATAATTATATTTATTACAAAATCATTCATACATACTATTAGGCTTTTCAAGTCTTTTATAAATGTAAACTTTGTTAGCAATACTACTTTGCTATATTTGCGAAGTGATTTTTTTCTATAAAAGCACAAGTTCCTAACCTATTCCATTTCTGGAATACAAACAACTCAAAAAAAATACGATGAAACATTTTTTTCTATTATGGATGTGCTTCCTAGTGGGCTTTGCCACACAAGCGCAAAACAAGGTGGAGTTTGTAGAATACGACTTGCCAAACGGCTTACATGTGATTCTACATGAGAACAATACTACTCCAATTGTGGCAGTAAGTATTATGTATCATGTGGGTTCTAAAAACGAAGTGAAAGGAAAAACGGGTTACGCCCACTTTTTTGAACACTTAATGTTTGAAGAATCAGAAAACATTGAAAGAGATGAATATGCTAAAATTGTACAATCTGTAGGAGCATCAATAGACCATATTACAAACTCTCAAAAAATTAACAAGGAAATAATAGTTTCCCGAATTATTGATAAAACACTATCCAATGATATGTGGGAGTTTTTAATTACAATAGTAATGGCAGAATTAAAAAACACAAACACTTATTTGACTCAACAAACTGACAAAGTATGGCAACAACACTCCTATAAAACTATTAATAAAACTACTATTTCCATTTTAGGTTTAGGAAAAATTGGAAGCTTAGTTGCAGAGAAATTTTCTCAAATTGGGTTTAATGTTAAAGGTTGGAGTAATTCAAAAAAAGACATACTAAATGTTGATAGTTATTATGAAGAAAATGAGTTCGATACCTTTTTAGCAGATTCAGATTTTTTAATCAATCTTTTGCCTTTAACAAAGAATACAGCTAACATATTAAATAAAAATGTTTTTGAAAAATTACCTAATAATGCATTTCTTATAAATGTAGGAAGAGGAGAGCATTTAGTAGAAAAAGATTTACTTAATGCCTTAGAAAAAGGTGATATTTCTGGAGCTTTGTTAGATGTTTTTAGAAAGGAGCCCTTACCTAAAAATCATCCGTTTTGGAATCATTCAAAAATTAAAATAACACCACATGTAGCTAGCTTAACTGATGTTGAGCAAGCATCAAACCAAATTTCAGAAAATTACAAACGATTTATAAATAGAGAAACACTTTTAAATACAGTTTCATTAAAAAAAGGTTATTAACTATGAATAATAAATTTCATCTTGCATTTAAAGTAAAAAATATAGAAAGTACAATAAAATTCTATAACTTAATACTAGGCTGTAAATTAGGTAGACAAACTGAGCATTGGGTAGATTTTAATTTTTTTGGACATCAACTTTCTGCTCATGTATCTGATAAAATACCAAAATTAGATTACTGTGGAAATGTAGAAAACCTTAAAGTTCCAATTCCACATTTTGGTTGTCTAGTAGAAAATAAAGTCTTTAGTACGATACAGGAAAGCTTAGAAAAGCATAAAGTAGATTTTATTATCAAACCTCAAAAAAGATATAAAAACAAAATTGGAGAACAAAAAACAATGTTTTTTCTAGATTATAGTAATAACCCTTTAGAATTTAAATGTTTTAAAAACGAATTAGATATTTTCAAAGACTAATCGTGAGTAAAACAAAAAAACGCTTGGAATAACCAAGCGTTTAATAATTTAAATTAGAATAACTATTTTAGAAATCTTGGTTTACATCCCAAGCTTCTATAATCTCTTTTAAAGTTTTAATAAACATTCCGCCTAAAGCGCCGTTTACAACTCTATGATCGTATGAATGAGATACAAACATTTTTTGTCTGATTCCAATAAAATCTCCATCAGGTGTTTCAATTACGGCTGGTACTTTTCTTATAGCTCCTAAAGCTAAAATACCAACTTGTGGTTGATTAATAATTGGTGTTCCCATAATACTACCAAAGGTTCCAACATTAGTGACCGTGTAGGTTCCTCCTTGTATATCGTCTGGTTTTAATTGATTTAATCTAGCACGATTTGCTAAATCGTTCACTTGCTTAGCCATACCAATTAAATTTAATTGGTCGGCATTTTTAATAACTGGAACAATTAAATTTCCATCTCCTAAAGCCGCAGCCATACCAAGATTAATATTCTTTTTCTTGATAATACTATCTCCTTGCACCGAAATATTCATCATTGGATAATCACGCAATGCCTTAGCAACCGCTTCCATGAAAATTGGTGTAAACGTTAAGTTTTCACCTTCACGTTTTTTAAAGTCGTTTTTATGCTTGTTTCTCCAGTTCCAAATATTGGTAACATCTGCTTCAATAAACGACTGTACATGTGCCGATGTTTGCACAGAATCCACCATGTGCTTCGCTACTAATTTGCCCATTCTTGTCATTTCAATAATCTCATCACCTCCACTCACTACAACTGGTGTTTCTTTAACCTCAGGTTTTGGAGTAGCTGGAGTACTTTGAGTTTTTGTAGGCTCTGGTGCTGTTTGTTGAGGAGCGACTGGTTCTGCTACTGGTTGACTTCCTCTATTTCCAAGATATGCTAGAATATCATTTTTAGTGACTCTTCCTTCTTTTCCAGTTCCTGTTACAGTATCTAATTCTTCTACTGGAATACGCTCTTGCTTGGCAATATTTTTTACCAAAGGTGAGTAAAATTTACCCGAAGGAGAATTTCCAATCTCAGCTACGGGCTCATTTAAAGTAGTTACTTCGGCAATAGAATTTTCAATAGTTAACACTTCTTCTGGTAATTCAATTTCTGACTCCTTTGCAGGGGTTTCAATCTTTGCCTCTTCTACTACTCCATTTCCTGAAATTTCAATAATAGCTAATGTTTCTCCTACTTTTACAACAGCATCAACATCATATAATTTTTCAACCAAAACACCTTCTACTTCGCTTGGCACTTCGGAGTCCACCTTATCAGTAGCAATCTCCACAATTGCTTCATCTAACTCAATAGTTTCTCCAACTTCTTTTAACCAAGAAGTGATAGTTGCTTCTGCAACACTTTCGCCCATTTTGGGGAGTTTTAGTTCGAATTTAGCCATAGGATAAATTAATTTAGAGTCTTTGCAAATGTATAAAATT
>CAKZQD010000033.1 GCA_937139485.1 uncultured Bacteroidota bacterium
TATATGAGAAAAAGAATAGAATAAGCAGAACGTACTGGGCATGTATAGTATTATTTTAGTTTAGTTCAATAAGTGCTATATTCTAGAGCTTATTAGAGTATTACCCTGCAACTAAGACAAAACCAACAATATTAACAGTGATCGGTGCATTTTAGGCTTTTATAATAATAGATGATGTTTATTATATATTTGATGGCTTAAACCAATTACCAGTAACTATAACTAGTGGAGGAACTGGTGAGCTTACTTTAACTGGTTTATGTGCAGGATTATATGAAGACTTTGTAGTTGTAAATTCAAGTACAGCTTGTACATCAACTCCTATTGGATCAATTACCTTAGCTGAGCCAACACCAGAAATGTTGAATGCAGCAAATGTTGTAGTTGCAGAACCAACAGGATGTAATATGTGTGATGGTAGTTTAACTATAAATGGATTAACAGCAAGTACAAACTATACAGTTTCTTACTTCTTTAATGGTGTTCCAAATGGTACTACTCCTGTTGTAACAAACGTTTCTGGTGAATTTGTATTAAATAACTTATGCGAAGGAGTTTATACAGACATAATAATAACTAATGATGTTTCTGGTTGTGAATCGCCTGCGATAACAGGAGGTCCATTTAATTTAACAGACCCAGCAGCTCCAACTTATGATTCTACAAATGTTGCAGTAACAAATGCAACTTCATGCGGTGTTTGTGACGGAACTTTAGTAATTTCTGGTTTACCAGTATCTACTTCTGTAAGTGTAGAGTATACTTTAAATGGTGTAGGTCAATCAACATATATGAATAACACATCTGGAAGTGGAGTATTAACTATACCTGGTCTATGTCCTGGAAATTATGATGACATTGAAATTACAGACAATGTTTCTACGTGTACAAGTAATGCAATTGTAGGAGGAAATGTAATTTCAGATCCATCATCATTAACTATTGGAAGTGTAAATATTACCTCACAACCAACAACTTGTGGTATTTGCGATGGTATTATTACTTTAAGCGGTGGTGGTATGGCAGCTAGTACTTCTTATGATATAGAATATACTTTAAATGGTTTATTACAAACAACAACTTTATTTACAAATGCAGCTATAGAAATTGAATTAAATAGTTTATGTGCTGGTCAGTATGACAACTTTACAGTTACTGATGCTACATTATGTACAAGTCCAGTATTTGTTGGCCCATTTGATTTAGTAGAACCAAATAGTCCTGTTGTAGATTCTATAACAACTGTAGATGCAACTAATTGCGGTATGTGCGATGGTCAATTAGTTATTCATTTAGATGCTGCACAATTAGGTACAGCACCTTACGATGTTACTTATTTTATTGGTGGTACATCTACTACTATAAATAATGTTACATTAACTGGAAATACTATAGTAATACCAGATTTATGTGAAGGTTCTTACTATGATGTCTCAATTTTAGACAATGGATCTTGTGCTACTATAACACAAGCTGGACCTTTTGTAGTTGGAATGCCTACAATTTTAGAAAACGTAACTGTAGTAACTACAAATAATCCAACATTATGTAATTCTTGTGATGGTTCTATAGTTATTGGAGGCTTACCAGCCGGAACATATACCGTTTACTATAACACGCCAGCAATAAGTGTTACTGGATTAGTGGCTTCACCTGCTGGTGAAATATCATTGGTTGGTTTATGCGATGGAACTTACACAGATATTTTTGTTTCAAATACTACTTCTGGTTGTAATAGTCTTCAATTATCAGGCTCACCATTTATATTAAGTGAACCAGCTGGACCTGTTTTAGCTTTTGCTGATGTTTCATATACTGACCCTACTCTATGTGGTGTTGATGATGGAACTATTTCTATTTCTAATTTAGTTGATGGAAATTATTATATAGTTGATTATGTTGTTAATAATATAACTACTGGTACCACAAACTCAATTGTAGCTATTGGTGGTTCAATTACTTTTGGAAACCTTGGAGAAGCTAATTATTCTAATTTCCACCTTTTAGATACAACTACAGGTTGTCAGAGTAATTATGCAGTTGGTAATTTTGATATGGTATATCCAAACTTTACAGTTTCAAGTGTTATAGGATCTGATCCTTCAGCTTGTGGAGTTTGTGATGGTTCAATTACATTTACTGGTGTTCCTCCAAATGCTACATTCCAGTTAAATTTTGACATGAATTTTGCACCGCAAATTCCTACTACCATAACATCTAATGCAATTGGAAATGCAGTTTTTGATAATTTATGTCAAGACATTTATAGTAATTTCGAATTGATTGATGTTAGCGGATGTTCTAGTCAAGCAATTTCAGACACTATCACACTTACTGAGCCAGGAGGAACAATTATAGATTCTATAATAAACATTACAGATCCTACAACTTGTAATACTTGTGATGGTAGTTTTACTATTACTCAGGTAGATAACTTTACAAACTATAATGTTTATTATCAGTTAGGATCTAATCCTCCTACAATGATAAATGTAACTTCAACATTTACTGGTGACATTATTGTAGCTAATTTATGTGAGGGAACTTATACAAATATTGTAGTTGAAGAGGCTTCAGTATCTGGGTGCTTTAGTAATATTTTAGGACCAGTTACTTTAGCCAATCCTATATTAAACTTAGGTGTGTTGTTAACAAATGATGAGGACACTATTTGCTTAGGAACTAATTTTAATTTAGAAGTACAAGCATTTACACCTGCTACTACTACTATTGAATGGAGATATTTAGATAATAATTTAAATATTACACCTGCAAGTCCTAATATGAATCCAGTATTAGTTACACCAACTGCAAATAGATGTTACTATGCTATAATGACAGATGCTGCTACAGGCTGCCAAGATAGTGATACAGTATGTGTAATTGTAAGTGGTAACCCTGTATTAGTTGCTGATGCTTGTTTTACATTGCCAGAGGATAGTACAATTACGCTTTCTATATTAAATGATGTTTATGCAAATGATAACATGAATGATGTCTATGGTTCTGGAAATTTAAACGATAATTTAGATATTTCTATAATAACAAATGTTTCAAATGGAGTAATAAATATTGATGAAACTACTGATGAAATTATTTACACTCCATATGCAAACTATGATGGAACTGATACTTTATTCTATTCTGTTTGTAATAATGATTGTGTAAGCTTATGTGACTCATCATTTATATGTTTTAATGTTACAAGTGTAAACGATGCACCAATAGCTGTTAATGATATTAATAATACTATTATTGGTTCTGCTGTTGTGGGTAATGTACTTACAAATGACGATTTAACAGACGGAATTGGATCAATAGTTTCTATTTTACAAGATGGTATTAATGGCTCAGTTGGTACAATAGGCGTTTCGGGTATTTATACTTATACACCTACAAATGCCACATTTATTGGTGAAGATTCTATTGTTTATTCTCTTTGCGATAATGCAGGACTATGCGATACTGCTGTATTATATATTGAAGTACTTGAGCATAGCTTATTTCAAAATAATGAACCAATAGCAAATCCAGATATTATTGTAATTCCTTTTAATGGTGTAGATGCTATAACTAGCAACTTATTAAGTAATGATTTAGATTCTGATGGAGATAATTTAGCTATTACTCAATTATCTTTAGCTACAAATGGTTTAGTAACAATTGATGCTCTAGGAAATATGGCATATACGCCATATAATGCAAATTTTGTTGGCGATGACTCATTCGAATATTTTATTTGTGACGATGGAATTCCTATGTATTGTGACACAACTACAGTATTTATTACAGTAACACCAATAGGAAATCCATTAATAAATCATTACCCAACAGCTGTAGATGATGCAAACATTACTTATATAGACCAAGCTATAATTGGAAATGTTTCTATTAATGATTCGGATATCGATGGAGATAGTTTAGTGTTTACTTTAGGTAATGCGCCTATAAACGGGAGTGTAGTACTTAATGCAGATGGAACTTATACATATACACCAAATGCTGGATTTGAAGGAGCAGATTACTTTACTTATTCAGTTTGTGATAATGGAACCTCTGTTTTATGTACAAACGCAACAGTATATATTGTAGTAGTTTTAGATAACTTAGCACCATTAGCTATTGATGATATAAACAATACTTATATTGATATACCTACTTTTGGAGATGTTGCTACAAATGATTTTGAACCTGAAGGAGATGCTTTAATATTTGTATTGGACACATTAAGTTTAACAGGTGGAGATTTAATATTTAATAATAATGGTACATATACTTTTACGCCACCTGTAAGTGCACAAGGTCAATTTACATTTAATTATATAGTTTGTGATGATGGAGTACCAGCACTATGTGATACTGCAGAAGTAGTAATTAATGTAGAAGATTATGATGTTACTTATGGAGTGAATAATGATCCTGTAGCAAATGATGATAATATGTTATCTACAATTAATATTCCTTTAATTATTGATTATGCTGCTAATGATTTTGATGTTGATGGAGATTCAGTATTTTTAACAGATATATTTAATCCTGAAGGCTTAACTTTAGTATTAAATACTGATTCAACATTAGTAGCATTTATTCCTGCACCAGGTGAAACAGGAGATTTTAGTTTTGAATATGTAATTTGTGATAATGGAAATCCTGTACTTTGTGATACTGCAGAAGTGACAATAACTATAGTACCTAATTCTGTTGACAACCAAGCACCTTTTGCTGTAGATGATGCTAATGGAACAATTATTAACACATCTGTTACTGGAATTATTTGGGATAATGATTTCTTACCTGCTGATGGAGATGACCACAATATCACAATTACTACACAACCAACAAATGGTACAGTAGTATTAAATGCAGATAGTACTTATACATATACACCAGATACAGATTATTACGGGCCAGATCAATTTACTTATGTTCTCTGTGATAATGGAACACCAGTAGAATGTGATACAGCAACTGTTTATATATTAGTTTACAATTCTAATCATGCGCCAGTAGCCGTTAATGACGTAAATACAACTTTTAATGATTTAGAAGTAAATGGAAGTGTAGCAACAAATGATTTTGACATAGACAATGATGTGTTAACATTTACTTTGTTAGATGATGTTTTGGAAGGAGAATTGATATTTAATTTAGATGGGTCTTATACATATATTCCTTTCCCTGGTTTTGTAGGTACAGACGTATTTACTTATATAGTTTGTGATGATGATAATCCTGTTCTTTGTGATACCGCAACTGTAACAATAGATGTGTCTACTTATGATCCTGATGGAAACAATACCCCAGTTGCTCTAGATGATAATGTTGTAATAAGTGGAGATGAGATTTCTCCAAGTACTGTTGTAATTAATTTATTGTCAAATGACTTTCATCCAGACGGAAATAGTCTAGTTGTAACTATTGATACTTCTATAGGACCAAATAATGGTTCAATAGTAATAAACCCAGATGGAACAGTTTCTTATACTCCAAATCCTGGATTTGTGGGAGAAGATATGTTTACATATACAATTTGTGATGAATTAGGAAACTGTGATGAAGCTACAGTTACAATAACAGTATTAGAACCAGCAGTAATAGTTTCTGTTTTTGCAGTAGATGATGCTTATGTAACTAATCAAGATACTGATACAGAAACAGAATATGTAGATTTAAATGATATATATCCAACTGGTTCTTCACTTACAGCTACATTAATAAATGACCCTGTAAACGGAACAATATCATTTAATGATGATGGAACATTTGTATATACTCCTAATACTGGTTTTGCAGGAGTAGATCAGTTTACTTACATACTGTGCGATAATTTTGGAAACTGTGATGAAGCAACTGTTATCATAACAGTATTACCAGATGATGTTGAAGCAGTAGATGATTTCATTCCAATAGTAAATAATGGGACTTATGAAATTAATATTTTAGATAATGACACATTTACCACAGGAACACCTGTAGTTTATATATTAGATGAGCCTATTAATGGTACAATAAGTTTAAATGAAGATGGTACACTTACATATATCCCAGATTCTGAAGAATTATTACCTGATAGTTTCTCTTATGTACTTTGTGTAAATACTATTTGTGATACTGCTTGGATATATGTTAAAGGTCCAGACTTATTAATGGTGACAGGTATTTCTCCTAACAACGATGGTGTTAATGATAATTTTGTAATAGAAGATTTATTGATTTTCTATCCAAATGCTGAATTAAATATCTTTAATAGATGGGGAGATGAAGTATGGAGGAGCAATGGTCCTTATCAAAATAATTGGAGTGGGTTAAATATGGAAGGTAAAAACCTTGCAGATGGAACTTACTTTGTAATTTTAGATTATAATGACGGAATTAAAAAAGCATATTCTGGATTTGTAGTATTATATAGAAATAAATAAAATTTGTTAATCAAGTGCGGTACTAATTTACCGCACTTATATAACTACTTAATATGAAAAAAATAATTTTACTTTTAATAGTTTTAGTTTCTTTTTGGAACGATTCTATGGCTCAGCAAGATCCACAATACAGTATGTATATGTTTAATGGATTATATCATAACCCAGCCTATGCAGGTTCTAAAGATGCTCTTGATGTTTCGGCTTTGTATAGAAACCAATGGACAGGGCAGTTTAATGGAGGAGCACCACAGTCTGCAACATTATCTTTGCATTCGCCTTTGGCTAAGAAACAACTATCTCTTGGATTAATGGTAGGCTATGACCATATAGGATATACAGATACATATAGTATGCTAGGTATGTTTGCTTATAAAATACCTATAAAGAATGTTCAACTTTCTATTGGTTTACAAGGTGGTTTTTATAATTTTAGTGATAATAAAAATAATGCTATTACTTTAGATCCAAATGATAGGATACTGGGCGTTGGAGATGTAGTATTTGCACCAAATTTTGGAGCAGGAATTTATGCATATAGTAAGCGATTTTATGCTGGAATATCTATGCCACATATTTTGGAATCTAATATTCTTGATAAATACCACATAGCTGGTAATGATGAAACTTTTTCTAAACTGTATAGACATTTATTTGCTACCGCTGGAGTAGTTATAGGAAGAGAAGATGCAACTGTAAAATTTAAACCATCTATATTAATTAAGTGGGTAAGTGGTGTTCCTAAAAGTATACCAAGTATCGATTTAAATTTTAGTGCTTTATTTGTAGATCGCTTTTGGTTAGGAATATCAGCAAGATCTGGAGGTAATATAAAAGGACCATATATTTCTGATATAGTAGGAATGTTTGAAGTCTTAATTACTCAGCAGTTAAGAGCTGGATATTCTTATGATTGGCAAACGTCTTCATTAAATCAAGTTACGAAAGGAAGTCATGAGTTTATGATTGGCTATACTTTTGGCTTTACAAAAAATAGATTTGTTAATGTGAGATATGGTACATATTTCTAAATGAGTAAACTAAGCAATTAACTACCTAATTCAAAAAAAAAATCATGAAAAAATTTTATAGTTTAATTTTACTATGTTGTTTACTAGTTTTAGCAAACCATGCTAATGCTCAAAAGAAGAGTAGTATATTAATAAAAAGAGCAGATAAGTCTTATAAAGATTTTGATTTTTCATCTGCTGTTGAGTTATACAAAAAAGCAGATCAAAAACAGCCAGATAATATTTATTTAAAAGGGAGAATAGGAAACTGTTATAAGTTTTTAGGTAATATTACTGAATCTGAACAGTGGTATGCTATAGTTGCACAAGCAGAAGGCTCAGATAATATATTTAAGTTTCATTATGCACAGTCTTTAATGGCAAACGGGAAGTATAATGAAGCATTAAAGGTTTATAACAACTATTTTGAAAGTATCGGAAAGCCTGAAAAGAAAATATCTGAGTTTCAAAATAAATTGTTTAAAAAGGATGAAAAATATGAAATTAAAGTAGAAGATTTTAATTCAGAATTTTCAGATTTTTCTCCTTTGAAAATTAGAGATGATTTGTATTTTGTATCTAATAGACAAAACGATATGTTTGCTCAGAGAAAAGATGTTTGGTCTCAGAGACCATTTACTCAAATTTTTCATGTAGATGTTTCTGATACTACAAAATCTAAGAAAGGTGCAGAAGCTTATAATTCAGATATTAATAAACAATATCATGAAGGACCGATGAGTTGGGATAGGAAAGAAAATGACATGTATATTACTAGAAGTAACTATTCTGGAAAGAAACCAGTTTTTGGAGATAATAGAGAAGTTAATCTTAAAATTTTTAAAGTAGCATACATACCAGAAAAAAGTAAATTTGGGTCTGTAATGGTTGATAATTTATCTTTTGATGATAAAAATTATTCTGTTTGTTACCCTTCTGTAACTCCAGATGGAAATTATTTGGTTTTTGCTAGTGATATGCCCGGTGGATATGGCGGTTTAGATTTATATGTAGCAGAAAATGCTGGTGGAATATGGTCTAACCCTTTAAATTTAGGTGAAGAAGTAAATACTCCTGGTAATGATGCTTTCCCATTCGTAATGCAAGATGGGTTTTTATATTTTTCTTCAGATGGTCATTTAGGTTTAGGTGGATATGATATTTATACCGCTGAATTACAAGAAGATGGAACATTTGGAAAAGTTACAAATTTAAGAAGTCCAATGAACAGTCAAAATGATGACTTTGGATTATGGATTGATGATAGCTATTCAAAAGGATATTTTACTTCGAATAGACCAAGTGAATATGGTAGTGATGATATATATTCTTTTAAAAAGAAAGCATTTATGTTTAATGCAATGATTTTTAATAGTAAAACAGAAGGTATTATTGATTCTGCAAAAGTTGTATTAACAAATTTAGATACCAAAAAAGAATTTGTTCTTTATACAAATAGCGAAGGAAAAGTTCAAACGCCAATAAATCCTTTTTCAAACTATAGTTTAAGAATAGATAAAAACGGTTATTTACCTGAAGAAGCAAATTTCACTACAATAGATGATGAAGTAAATGCCGAAATTCCATTAGTGAAAGATTTTGGAATTGTTCTTGAAGTAACGGTTATCAATGCTGAGACAAAGAAAGAAATTCCTGCGGCTCAAGTAGATTTAATTCAATTGTTAACAGAAAAGAAAGAAACAAATACTGCAAATACTTATGGAAAAACAGTTTTTATGCTTGATGAAGAAATTGATTATAGAATAAAAGCAAGTAAAAAAACTACTGGCGATTATGTATACTTAGCAGTTAGTAAAGATTTTAATACTTATGATGTAGTTTCTCCAGCAAATTTATATACAACTATAGAATTAAGAGAAGTACAAAAGAACGAAGAAATTCGTATAGACAATATTTATTATGACTTAGGAAAGTATTATATAAGAAAAGATGCAGAACCAGAGTTAAATAAATTAGTTAAAATTTTGATAGACAATCCTGGTATGGAAATAGAGCTGTCATCTCATACAGATTGTAGAGGATCTAGAAAATCTAATGCATTACTTTCTGCACAAAGAGCAGAAGCAGCTGTAAACTATTTAATAAAACAAGGTATTAGCTACAGAAGGCTTACAGCAACAGGCTATGGAGAAACTAAGTTAACAAATAATTGTGCCTGCGAAGGTGCAGTAAGGTCTAACTGTTCTGATGCAGAGCATCAGCAAAATAGACGAACAGTATTCTCTATTCTTAAATTTGACTAGAAATATAAAAACATGTAAATTTGAAGCACCACAAAAAGTGGTGCTTTTTTTATGCAATTATTTTACCAAGCAAACATAGAAGATACCAAAATAGTTTACGAACTAGATTCGCAAGAAAGTTTTCATGCTTTTAAAGTACTTCGAAAAACTGTAGGTGATGTAATTTTTGTTACAAATGGGAAAGGAGATATGTTTCAAGCAGAGATTGTATCAATATCTAAAAAAAAATGTAGTATAAAAATTATTGAATGCAAAAGCAACAATACAAAGCCTTCGAAACTTACAATAGCTTTAGCACCTACTAAAAACATAAGCCGAATAGAATGGTTCGTAGAAAAAGCAGTAGAAATAGGAATTAATGAGATAAAATTTTTTACTTCTCAAAATTCTGAACGAAGAATTTTAAAAGAAGAAAGACTACAACTAAAAGCACTTAGTGCTATGAAACAAAGTTTAAAGGCTTATTTGCCAAAGGTTTCTACTTTACAGAAACTAGAATATCTACTTAAAAATGAATCTCAAAATTATGAAACAAAATTAATCGCTTATTGTAAAGAAGATTCTATACAATTGGTAAATAATGTTGAGAATACTAAAAATACAATTATACTTATAGGCCCAGAAGGTGGCTTTAGTGAAAAAGAAGTAGCTTTAGCGGAACATTTTGGCTTTAAGTCCGTATCTTTAGGAAGTAGCCGCCTAAGAACAGAAACAGCTGCAATATTTTCAACAAGCGTTTTTAATGCCTTAAACTAGAATTTTAAATTATGATGAAAAAATATTTACTACTTACATTTCTTTTTATAGGATTTTATGCCCAAGCACAAGAAAAAATTAATTTAGTTCTTAATGTTTTTAATGAGTTTACTAATGATAATATTTCATTTGCAGATATAAAAATGATTAATAATACTACCAATCAAAGAGTATTTAAAAAGACAAATTTTAATGGAAATATTTCTATAGATTTATTCCCAAATATGTCTTATAAATTAACGGTAACATCTGTTTCTGATTCTAATATTGTAGTTTTTAAAGAAAAAAGCTTAGATTTTGATACAAAAGGAATTCAAGCAGGAACAAATATAGAGTATAATGTAAAATTGCGTCCTGTTTTTCAAAAAGGTGGTTTGCAATTTATACAAGATTTGCAATTTAATATATTTAAATATACTTTAAATAAAGAAAACGAAATTATTTTAGAAAATGTTTTAGAATTATTACAAAAACATCCAGAAATAAATTTAGAAGTTAATGCTTATGCAGCTTGTAACCTCTCTGAAGACGATGCAAATAGTGTATCTGTAGAGCGTGCAAAAGCTGTTGTTTTTTACTTAACAGGCAAAGGAATAGACTATCAAAGAATAAAAGCTGCGGCTTGGGGAAAAGAACAAAGTATTACTAAGTGTACATGTAAGCCACAAAAGCCCAAAGACAAAGAGTGTAGTAAAAGAGAATTATTAAAAAACAGTAGAGTAAATCTTAAATTTACAGGCGTTTAAAAATGGTAAAAACAATCTTTATATTTTTATTATCTATTGGTACTATTGCTTTACAAGCACAAGATAGTTTTCAATTGGCGTTATTGAAATATAACGGCGGTGGAGATTGGTATGCAAACCCAACTGCACTTCCAAATTTAATTGCATTTACAAACAAAAACCTTAATACTAATATAGAAGCTGAACCAGTAACTGTAGAAGTGGGCAGTCAAGAATTGTTTAATTACCCATGGATACACTTAACAGGGCACGGAAATGTGGTTTTTAGTAGCCAAGAGGCAGAAAATTTGAGAAATTATTTAATGGCAGGAGGTTTTTTGCACGTTTCAGATAATTATGGGATGGATCCTTATATAAGAATAGCCTTAAAACAAATATTTCCTGAGGAAGAGTTGGAAGAAATTCCGTTTTCGCATCCTATTTATCATCAACAGTATAATTTTAACAACGGTGTACCAAAAATTCATAAACACAATGATAAACCAAGCAAAGGATATGGTATTTTGCATAAGGGAAGGCTTGTAGTTTTTTATGATTATGAAAGCGATTTAGGCGATGGCTGGGAAGACGCTTCAGTACATAACGACCCAGAAGAAAAAAGACAACAAGCGTTTCAAATGGGCGCAAATATGTTGCAATATGTTTTTGGGTTTTGAAGTGGTTTTTAGTTTATATCGTTTTTAGTTCTTTGTTTTTGGTTTCTTGTGTTGAGGAGAAAGGAGAGATATTTGAAGCAAAAGAAATCATTCCAGAATATATTCAAAAAGGGTATAAAAAATATTCTAAATTTGATACTTCTACATTAAGTATTGGTTTTAATGCTAATAATGGATCGATTAGTTGTAATATAAATTTTGATGAAAGACCATTTGAAGTTCAATTAACTGATCTTTCAGAGTTACTTAATTCTGCACAAAGAGAGTTTGATTTTGATAGTTTGAAAAACATTCGTTTTTATATGTTTGGATTAAATAGTGATTTAGCTAAATCTATTAGCAATCATCAGGAAATTCAAGATTTTTTCAATAAGAAATTTAACTACAACAACCATAATATTAGAGGAAAAAATGACTATAAATTTGCTAAAGAAGTAATATTTAATTCAAATGAGTTACATCGTTTAGTAAGTTTGTTTCCTAACAAAACAATAGATAAGGAATATAGTTATGTTGAAAAATGTGTTCTAGCCAAAAATAAAAATCTTGAAAATAATATAAGAATATTGGCTTGCGCTCATGTTCAAATAGGTATCCAACCAAAAACAATAAACTAAAAACTAAGTTTTTTTCAACAACAAACTATTGATAGCTTTAGGTAAACCAGGGCCAAAATAAATAAAGCCAGAATATACTTGAACTAAATCTGCTCCGTGTTTCATCTTTTCTATCCCATCTTTGCCATTCATTATTCCACCAACACCAATTATTGGGAAAGATTTTTTCGATTTTTTACTTAAATAACTCAATACTTCATTTGAATGCGTTTTTACTGGTAAACCACTCAAACCACCGTTTCCAATAGTTTCAACTTCTGTTTTTGGTGTTGTTAAGTTTTCTCTACTTATAGTTGTGTTTGATGAAATTAAACCAGCAATTCTAGTTTCGTGCATGATTTCTATAATGTCATCGAGCTGAGAAGTAGTTAAATCTGGAGCAATCTTTAAAAGAATTGGTTTTTCTTCAATACGCTCTTCGTTTAGTTTTTGAAGTGTGTTTAGTAAAGCGGCAAGCTTATCTTTTTCTTGCAGTTCTCTAAGTCCAGGTGTGTTTGGAGAGCTTACGTTTACAACAAAATAATCTACATAATCAAATAATTTATTAAAACAAATCACATAGTCATCAACAGCTTTTTCGTTTGGTGTAACTTTATTTTTCCCTATATTTCCACCTATTATTATATTAGATTTTCTTTTTTTCAATCTTTCTACTACGGCATCTACACCATCATTATTAAAGCCCATTCTGTTTATAATTCCTTGATCTTTTGCTAATCTAAAAAGTCTAGGCAAAGGATTTCCTTCTTGTGGAAGAGGCGTAACGGTTCCTATTTCTATAAAGCCAAAACCAAGGCAAGAGAGTTCATCTATATACTTGGCATTTTTATCGAAACCAGCAGCCAAGCCTACAGGATTTGGAAAGTTGATACCGAAAAATTCCTTTTTAAGCCTTTTATCACGTACCGTAAAAAAACATTTAAAGAAGAACTTAGCAGTAGGGACTTTTAGAACCAAACGAAGTAAATCTAAAGTGAAATAATGTGCCTTTTCAGCAGGCATTTTAAATAAAAAGAATTTTATGATTGCGTACATAAGGCAAAGTTAAGGCTATCGATTTTATTTTTCAATTAAAACTGTATCACCATCAAAATATTGAGTGCCTTGGTGGTAGAATGAAAAGTTTTGAATAGTAAATCTATCCACTTTTTTTTCGCAAGGATTACATCTAATTTTTTCTTGGTTTATTGAAAAGTCAAAATCCGAAATCGTATCTTGACTAGTTGGTGTTTTTACAACAATATAAGCTTCTTTCAAACTGTTCCAATAATCAAAATATTCATAAACATCAGTATTTGATATGTTTTCCAATAAATTTGAATTATTAAACGGAGTAAAAGTTTTTGGATAAGAATATTTAGCACTATCTATTAAAGAATCATTTGCTGTAGAATATAAAAATGGTCTGATGTAATCTAATTCATGGAATCCAGAATTATAGCCAGAAAAAGTTAGATAAATGCTAGGCGTATTTTGAATAGTTACACATCCTTTTTTTGTACAACATGAATTGATTCCCAAAAGAAAAGCACTTATAATAAAGTATTTATAAAATGATTTTATAAACTAAATATACTAATAATTACACTATTAGGTCTTCGAACAAACAGATTGCTTCTAAAGCAGAAAAAGCTTTATCGCAATGACGTAAAAACAAAAAAACGAGTCAAAAAAAGCCAAAAGCCAACCGCTAACAGCCAAAAGCCAATCGCCAAGCTAAAACAATCCTTCCAACTCGCTATCTTCAACAATATTTGGAACCGTAACTTTAAAATCTGGTGTTCTATCCATTTCTCTTTGTATAGCATCCATGGCACCAGAATTTCTTGCCCAGCTTCTTCTCGAAATTCCGTTATTTACATCCCAGAAAAGCATATT
>CAKZQD010000034.1 GCA_937139485.1 uncultured Bacteroidota bacterium
ATGACAACAAACCGAGCCAAGAAGGAATTTACCAACACTACAAAGCAATTGCAGAAAGCACAAAACTAGCTATTGTTTTATATAATGTACCTGGAAGAACTTCTAAAAACATGGAAGCAGCTACAACGCTTAGGCTCGCAAATGATTTTAATAACATAATAGGAATTAAAGAAGCGTCTGGAAACCTAGAGCAATGTATGGAAATTGTAAAACATAGACCAAAAGGTTTTTTAGTAATTTCTGGCGATGATAATTTAACGCTTCCAATGATGAGTTTTGGTTGCGATGGTGTAATTTCTGTAGTAGGACAAGCCGTTCCTAAAGAATTTTCAAGTATGGTAAGGGCATCATTGGCTGGAGATTTTGACACAGCAAAAAAACTCCATTTCAAATGTATGGATTTAACAAACATGCTTTTTGAAGAAAATAATCCTGCAGGAATAAAAGCAGCTTTGAAAGCTATAAATATTTGTGAAGAAAATTTAAGACTCCCAAATGTACCTGTAAATAGAAATTTAGTTGAGCGAATTACAGAAGAAATGCAATCATTTTAATATTTACAATAAAAAGCGCACGTTAAAAATATACGCTAATAACATTAATAAAAAAACATCAATTTTGGAAAAATATTCCTGTATTTTTCTATAGTTTCAGCTTTGTTTTTTTCCATTTTTATTAAATGTGTTTTTCTATCTCTTTTCTGTATTTTTTCTCATTGTTTACTTTTTTTTTAAATTAAAAACACTTTTTCAATAGCTCGATTACTTTTTAGACTATAAGCGCAAAACTTTTCCTTTGGTTAAAAATAGAAACTTATAAATTTTAATTTTTCTTTAGAAATACAAGTTATGCGCAAAACTGTATTTTTGTAAAATGCAAAAGAAACTGACTCCACTTCCAGAACGAATGCGACCAAAAAGCCTAGAAACTTATATCGGTCAGCAACATTTGGTTGCTCCTGGAATGCCTATTTATAATTTTATTCAAGCAAAAAAATTACCTTCAATTATTTTTTGGGGACCTCCAGGCATTGGAAAAACTACACTTGCCAAAATTCTAGCTAAAGGAATGGATTTGCAATTTTTTCAAATTTCTGCAATAAATTCTAGCGTAAAAGAAATTAGAGAAATTATTGCTTTGGCAAAAAAAATAGGAGAAGCTATTTTATTTATAGACGAAATTCATCGTTTCAATAAATCTCAACAAGATTCTCTTTTAAAAGCAGTAGAAGAAGGAACCATAACGCTTATTGGAGCAACTACAGAAAACCCTTCGTTTGAAGTAATATCGGCTTTGCTATCTAGGGCGCAAGTATTTACTTTAAAACATTTAGAAAAAACGGACTTAGATAAACTGATAGTATCTGCATTGAAAAATGATACAGAACTGAGCAAACTAAATATAAAACTAGAAGAAACTGATGCACTTATGGGCTTTTCTGGTGGCGATGCTCGTAAACTCTTAAATCTTTTAGAAATAATTGTAAATGCACAGATTGCAAATAAAGAAATTTTAATTAATGATAAGTTTGTAAAAGAAAAGCTTTCACAGTTTTCTGCATTGTATGATAAAGATGGCGAGCAACATTACGACACTATTTCTGCCTTCATAAAATCTATAAGAGGAAGCGACCCTAACGCCGCATTGTACTATATGGCAAGAATGCTGAATGGCGGCGAAGATCCTAAATTTATTGCTAGAAGATTACTCATTCTCGCATCAGAAGACATTGGAAATGCAAATCCAACGGCTTTAATTATGGCAAACAATTGCTTTCAGGCTATTAATGTTATTGGTATGCCTGAGAGTGCTATAATTTTATCGCAGGCAGTAACATACTTGGCCAGCTCACCAAAAAGCAACGCAAGCTATTTAGCTATAAAACACGCACAAAAAATTGCCAATGAAACAGCAAATGCTCCTATTCCATTGTATTTAAGAAATGCACCAACAAAACTTATGAAACAGTTAGACTATGGGAAGGATTACAAATATGCTCACGATTTTGAAGGCGGATTTGTAGATTTAGAATTTATGCCAAAAGGCTTAGAAGGAACAAAATTTTGGGAGCCAAACAATACCGCAAGAGAAAATGCACTACGCAAATATTTGAAAGAAAATTGGAAAGAGAAATACAATTATTAATGCATTTTTTTTGCAATAATTGCGTTGCAGAGCTTATTACATTGTCGTCATTCCTTTCCAGAAAGTAATCTACACATAGACAAAAACAATTGAGATTTCTGCATAGGTAGAAATAAAGTGAGAATAAAAATTATGAAAACAAAATACATCGATTTTATAAACCAAACCTTTGAATTTCCGCAAGAAGAATTTCAAGTTGATGGAAATCATTTATTATTTAACGATATTCCGTTGATGGAAATTATTGAGCAATATGGAACGCCTTTGAAAATTTCATATCTACCCAAAATTTCCCAAAACATTCAAAAAGTAAAGACTTTATTTCAAAATGCTTTTATTGAAAATGACTACAAAGCAGAATATCATTTTTCGTATTGTACAAAAAGTTCACACTTTTCATTTGTATTAAATGAAGCTTTAAAAAACAATATACATATAGAAACATCGTCTGCTTTTGATATTGATATTGTAAACAAATTGATAGCAAAAAATAAACTTACAAAAGAAAATTTTGTTTTATGCAATGGTTATAAAATGGATGCATATTTAAACAAAATAGCAGATTTAGTAAACCAAGGATTTGATAAAACTATTTGCATTTTTGATAATATTTATGAGCCAGAAAAAATTTCTTCTCGTTTAAACCAAAAAGCAAAAGTAGGCATTAGAATAGCTTCTGAAGAAGAACCAAAGTTTGAATTCTACACTTCAAGGCTAGGTATTGGCTATAAAGACATTATTAGTTTTTATAAAGAAAAAATTGAAGAAGATGATAAACTTGAATTAAAAATGCTTCATTTTTTTATAAATACTGGTATGACAGACACCTCATATTATTGGAATGAGTTAAATAAATCACTTCAAGTTTACTGCCAGTTGAAGCAAATTTGTTCTACTTTAGATAGTATAAATATTGGAGGTGGTTTACCTATAAAAAATTCATTAAGCTTTGAATACGATTACCAAGCTATGATTTCTGAAATAATAAAAGTTATTAAAGAATTTTGCACCGAAGAAAAAGTAGAAGTGCCACATATTTTTACAGAATTTGGCTCTTATACCGTAGGCGAAAGTGGCGCTACAATTTTTAAAGTAATAGACCAGAAAAAGCAAAACGACAAAGAAAAATGGAATATGATAAACAGTTCGTTTATGACAAATTTACCAGACGCATGGGCGCTAAACAAAAAATTTGTCTTACTTGCCATAAATAAATGGAACGAAAATTACGAACGAATATTACTAGGCGGTTTAACCTGCGATAGTGACGACTACTACAATTCTGAAGCACACAGTAACGCCATATTTTTACCAAAGTACGACAAAGAAAATCCTTTATACATTGGCTTTTTTCATACCGGAGCTTACCAAGACACCATAAGTGGTTATGGTGGTGCACATCATTGTTTAATACCACAATTAAAACACATATTGATTCAGAAAGATAACAAAGGAAACATAAGTTCCAAAGTATTTGCTGAAGAACAAAAAGCAGAAGATGTACTTAGAATACTCGGTTTTTAAACTATATTCAGTATTTTTGCAAGTATGGAAAATCCTTTTGAAAAAGTAGAAAAATTATTGGCAGAAATTATAGCTGAAAGTCCTAAAACACTTGAAGAAGTAGAACAGTTTAGAATTAAATACATTGGTTCTAAAGGAATAGTAAAAGGAATTTTTGGTGCTATAAAAACTGTAGAAAACCAAAGAAAAAAGGAATACGGACAATTAGTAAACAAAGTAAAAACTACAGCAGAAGAAAAAGTAGAAAGTCTAAAAATGGCTTTCTCAAAAGCAGAAAAAAAGATAAATATAGAAGATTTAACTGCACCTGCTTACACGCAAGAAATAGGAACAAGACATCCAATAAACTTAGTTAAAAATGAAATTTTAGATATTTTCAAAAGAATAGGTTTTACGGTAGAAGAAGGGCCAGAAATTGAAGATGATTGGCATAATTTTACGGCTTTAAATCTTCCAGAAAACCATCCTGCAAGAGATATGCAAGATACTTTTTATGTAGATTTTGAAAAAGATATTCTCTTGAGAACACATACCTCATCTGCTCAGATAAGAGTTATGCAAAACCAAGAGCCTCCAATAAGAATTATTACACCAGGAAGAGTTTTTAGAAATGAAACGATTTCTGCAAGAGCACATTGTACATTTCATCAAGTAGAAGGTTTATTTATTGCCGAAAAAGTATCATTTGCAGATTTGAAACAAACACTTTATTACTTTGCCAAAGAAATGTTTGGCAGTGAAAATATTAGAATGCGACCATCTTATTTTCCATTTACAGAACCAAGTGCAGAAATAGATGTTGCTTGTTTTATTTGCGATCAAAAAGGTTGTGCAGTTTGTAAACAAGCTGGCTGGGTAGAAATAGGTGGCTGCGGAATGGTAGATCCTAATGTTTTAGAAAACTGTAATATTGATTCAGAAAAATATACAGGTTTCGCTTTCGGAATGGGAATAGAACGTATCACAATGCTAAAATATGGCATCAATGATTTACGACTTTTCTTTGAAAACGACAAAAGGTTTTTAGCGCAGTTTTAAGAGTATCATTATTGAAATAAATCTATTGGTTTAGTATTGGATTTAAAATAGCACTCCAATATATAATTGAAAAAAATCAATTATTAAAATTCATAGCACGCTCCATGCCTACTTGTATAAAATCTTCAATTGCTTTTATAGCTTCTTGAATATAACTAGCTAAAGCTTCTTGTTCTTCGGCGGTCCATTCTCCAAGTACATAGTCTACTTGCCTACCCTTACTAAAATTGTCGCCTATTCCAAATTTTAATCTTGGATATTTTTTACTACCTAGTAATTCTGCTATACTTTTTAAACCATTATGCCCTGCATCAGACCCGCTTGGCTTTAGCCTTACTTTTCCATAAGGAAGTGCCAAATCATCTACAAGCGTCAATGTATTTTCAACAGGAATTTTAAGTTCATTCATCCAGTATTTAATAGCCTTTCCACTTAAATTCATATAAGTAGTAGGTTTTATAATGTGAACTATTTTTCCTTTAAATTTATAAGAGCTATAAAAAGCAAGACGCTTCATATCAAATGAAACGTCTTTACTTTTTGCTATTTCATCGGCTATTTTAAAACCGATATTATGTCTTGTATTTTCATATTCTGCACCTATATTACCAAGTGCTACAATTAAATACTTTTTCATATTTTGCTAAATTATTCATCAGCTTCTTCTGCTTCTCCTTCTTCTTCACCAGCAGCTTTAGTTGCAGCAGAACGCATTGCTCTAGGTACAATTACTCTTGCTATTGGATTTCCTCCTGGAGTTAATACTGTAAGTTCTGTTTTTAAATCTTTTACTTTAATAGATTTACCTAATTCTAATGGCGTAACATCTAATTCGATAAACTCTACCAATTGCTCTGGAGTTGCTTTTACAGCCAGTTTTCTTAAATTAAGTTCTAAAACACCACCAGTAGCTACACCTACTGCTCTACCAGTTAATTTTACTGGAATTTCAGTTTTTACTATTTTTCCAGGAACTAATTCTTGAAAATCTACGTGTAAAATTTTATCTGTTACTGGGTGAAAGTCTATATCTTTTACCAAAGCATCTACAGATTTACCGTCTACATTTACATTTACTTTTAAAAATTCATTGGTAAATACGATTTTTAATAAATCATTGTACTTTACTTTGAAAGAAACATTTTCTGCTCCGCCATACATTACACATGGAACTAAATTTTCTTTTCTTACTAATTTTGCTGCTTTTTTACCTGCTGCTTGTCTTTTTTCTCCTTCTAATGAAATTGTTTTCATAATTAAACTGATTGTGTTATAAATAGTGAATTAATTGATTTATGCTCGTGTGTATTTCTGATTGCTCTCGCAAACAATTCTGACACAGTAAGCACCTTGATCTTTTTCGACTGTTGCTTTAAAGGAATAGTGTCTGTTACTATCAATTCTGATATTGATGAGTTTTCTATTCTTTCATAAGCTGGACCTGATAAAACGGCATGTGTGCAAAGTGCTCTTACACTTTTTGCGCCTTGCTCCATTATTTTTTCTGCTGCCATACACATGGTACCAGCAGTATCTATTAGGTCATCTACCAATATTACGTTTTTGCCTTTTACATCGCCTATCAAAGTCATTTCTGCTACTTCGTTGGCTTTTTTTCTATGTTTATCGCAAATTACAAAATCGGTATTAAATTGTTGTGCATATAATCTTGTTCTTTTTGTAGAACCGACATCTGGAGATGCAAATAATAAATCGTCTAAACCTAAACTTTCTAAATAAGGAATAAAAATAGCTGTTGCATTTAAATGATCTACTGGTATGTCAAAAAAACCTTGAATTTGATCTGCATGCAAATCCATAGTCATTACTCTATCTGCTCCAGCAGCGGTAATTAAATTTGCCATCAGCTTAGCACCTATAGCTACTCTTGGTTTATCTTTTCTATCTTGCCTTGCAAAACCAAAATATGGTATTACACATGTAATATAGTCTGCAGATGCACGCCTTGCAGCATCTACCATCATAAGCATTTCCATAAAATTTTCTGTAGGAGGCATTGTAGATTGTATAATAAATACAAAACTTCCTCTTACAGATTCATTTATTACGGTAGTAAATTCTCCATCACTAAAGCGGTGCGTTCCTACATCTGCCAAGGCTTGTCCATAATATCTACTGATTTTATTGGCCAACTCATTAGTGCTTTCACCATTTAATAATTTTACATCTGCTACGTACATAAATATTTTATCTTTTTAAAGACCGCAAAGGTAGGGTTTTATTTGAATTTTAGATAATTTCCAACAAAAAATTAAACCAGCAAAATTAAGTATACAATATTTTAGACAAAAAAAAATCCTGACACTTTGTATATCAGGATTTTTTTTAAGATTTTAATATTAATTATTCTACTGCTTTTACTTTTGTAGAATAATTAATTTTTAAAGCATCTGCTTTTCTAAGTTCTTGTTTTACATCTGTAACAATTCCCATTGTTACATCTTTATCTACTCTTAAAGATACAATAAATTGTCCTTTTAAACCATCTGGAACCAACCCATAAATTTCTTTAATATATGGCTGCACTGCAGATTTTGGTCTTATGGCGTCATTTAATTGTATTCTTGGTTTTGTACCATAAACATCTCTGTTTTTATCTGTAGGTTCTCCTATAAATACATAAGCTGTTGCTTCTTTGTATTTAATTTTAGATAATTCAGTTGCTTTTGGTGTATCTACCTTTAGAAGTAAATCGTTTTTTCTCATTACGGTTACTACCATAAAGAAAAACAATAGAATAAATATAATATCTGGCAATGATGCCGTTGATATTTCTGGTGTTTCTTTTTTCTTTTTATTAATTCTTCCCATTATTCACCTCCTACGTTTTCTGGTTCAGCTTCAGATATTTTCATAGGAATCAATTCCTTAATCTCACCTTTCCAAGCTTTACATTGTTTCTTTTCTTTATCGTTCGTATCTTGATTAAGAGGATCTGCACAATCACTTATTTGTTTATAAGTCATATTGCCACCTGATAACTTATCGGCTTCTATATCTCTTAATTCTGAATAAGCTGCTTTTAGCTCATTCTGAATTTGAATATAAATGTCGTAAGATGTTCCTCTATCGTTTTTAAGAGATACAATTGCTTTATCTGGACTTACAGAAAAATTAGGAAGCTTTCCATTATTGCTAATGTGCTTCATTGTTATTTCTCTTAATTCTGAAATATCCATATACTTACCTTCTACCAATAACTGGTTATTTGCGTTTACTAATATTTCTAAAACATTTTTTTCTCTTAAATCTACTGGAGGCGGTTCATCCTCTGACCAAGGTGGTAATCCGTGCAGGATTCCTTTATCTTGATCTATAGTGGTTGTTACTAAAAAGAATATCAGTAATAAAAAGGCGATATCTGCCATAGAACTGGCATTAATTTCAGTAGAACCTCTGCTTTTTCCTTTTGCCATTTTCTTTTTTTAATTTCCTGTTACTATTCCTTTCACAATTCCAAATACTGTCATTACCGCTGCTATTACTAATAGTATATAAAAAGTAATCAAGCCTCCGCTAGACAATTTGTAACCCGAAGAATCTATAAATTTTTCCATTCCTGCAGGTACTACATCCGAACTCATTACATAACCAATTGCAAATAAAACAATTAGTCCAATAAATCCTCCTATTGCAACTATTCCTCCTTCTTTAAGGTTTTGCATTATTGATATAATAATACCAACAAACATTCCCAACAAAGCTATAGCAATAAGTACATATGTTATCCATAAGCCTACAGAGTATATATCTAATAAAATCATACTTATTTAGTTTTTATTTTTTTACAATATTGTGGTGAATCAACATATCTACAAAAGTAATTGAAGATCCTTCCATGTCATTTACAATACTATCTATTCTTGTTACGATAAAATTATAAAATATTTGAAGTATAATTGCCGCTACTAAACCAAATACTGTTGTTAAAAGTGCTACTTTAATACCACCAGCAACTACTGTTGGAGAAATATCTCCTTGTGCTTGAATTGCATCAAATGCTTCGATCATACCTATTACTGTACCCATAAACCCAAGCATTGGTGCTAAGGCTATAAATAAAGAAATCCAAGTAAGTCCTTTTTCTAAGTTACCCATTTCTACAGAACCATAAGCTACTACTGCTTTTTCTACTGCATCTACGCCATCGTCTACTCTTTCTAAACCTTGGTGCATAATACTTGCTATTGGGCTTCTGTTTGCTTTACAAACTTCTTTGGCTCCGTCTACATTTCCGTTTGCTAAATTATCTCCTACGTTATCTAATAATTTTTTTGTGTTTGTAGAAGCTAAACTTAAAGCTATTATTCTTTCTATACAGAAAGCCAATCCTAAGATTAATGCTATAAGTACTAAACTCATAAAGCCAGCACCACCTTCTATAAATTTGTTTAATAAAACTTTATCCCAACTTGCAGCTTCTTGTGCAAAAGAAGATTCTGGCATTACTGCAAATGCTACTGTTAAAGCTAATGCAAAAATAATTTGTCCTTTTTTCATAATTTATTGTTTTTCTTTTTTCTAAGGTTTTATATTTAATTTAATGTTTATTTACTTTCTTTTTTCTGCGGAGAGAAAGGGATTCGAACCCTTGAAACCCTTTTGAGGTTTACACGCTTTCCAGGCGAGCCAGTTCAACCACTCCTGCACCTCTCCTCTCATAGAGTGCCAAATATACTCAAAGAAATACGATTTCCAAAAAAATGATAAATTTCTTTATGCGTTTTGTTGATATAAAAATATTACTTCTGTACTCAAATATATACTTACTAAATGAACATTTCCAAATAAAATTGTTTATTCATTTTATAATGACATTATTTTTACAAACTAAATATTAAACAATTGCTTAGCATTTAGTGTTGTTTGTGAAGCTACTTCTGCTAAGCTTTTTTCTTTTATTTGTGCTAATTTTTCTGCTACATATATAGTATAGCTACTTTCGTTTCTTTTTCCTCTAAATGATGTTGGGCTAAGATAAGGTGCATCGGTTTCTAAAATAAGATGCTTTAAATCTATTTTTTCTATTACTTTATCTAAACCAGAATTTTTGTAGGTAAGCACTCCGCCTAGGCCTAAATAAAAATTCATATCAATCAATCTTTTAGCTTGCTCTTCGTTTCCTGTAAAGCAATGTAAAACACCTTTTAAATTTTCATCAAAGTTTTTTTCCAGTATATTTAATATATCATCAAAAGCATTTCTACAATGTATGGCAATTGGCAATTTTCTTTCTTTGGCAAAGTCTATTTGAAATTGAAAAGCTTCTATTTGTTGTTCTTTATATTCTGTACTCCAATAATAATCTAAACCTATTTCGCCTATGGCACAAATATTTTTTAAATTCTCTTCTTGTAAAATTTCATTCAAAGTAGTTTTATAATTTTCATCTACAGAAGTTGGGTGTAAACCCATCATGGCATAAAACATATTATTATCAAGAGCTACTAAGTTTTTAATTTGCTCTATTGACTTTACATCTATGTTTGGCAAAAGCACTTTGTTTACATTATTTGTTTTACAATTAGAGATAACTTCTTCCAAATCATTTTTGAAATTGTCTAAGTAAAGGTGCGAATGTGTGTCTATGAACTCCATTTTTATTTTTTTGCAAAAATAATATAGAATTTAAAAATCAAAATCATTTATGTATTTAACAAAAAAGTTGAAAAAACATTATCAATTAGTTGATTTATTATTTTTCAATTTAACAATGGGTGTTTTTTGTCCTTTTTTTGAGCAACTATACTTCTCATATTTGTAATATAAACAAAAAATAAGGCTTGTGCGGTTGATAAAATAAGCCTTCATAAAAATAATAAAAATGAAGAAATTAAAGAAATACAATTCGAGAAAATCAGCTTAGCTATTTTAAAATCAACTTTCACAAATGATAAAATTTGTATTTTATTTCTGTGAAAAGAAAAAATATCTTTGTGAAAGATAAAATGAAACCCTCAACATTTTATTTAATTAAAAAATACCAATTATGAAAAATTTATTACGAATACTTACGCTAAGCATAACATTATTAATGTTTTCGGATGCAAAAGCCCAAATTCCTTTAACTTTTACTATAGATTCTCAATATTTAGATTGTGATTCTGCTTTAATGATTTTGACAAACACTACAGATTCTACTCAAACCTATTATTACCAATGGAATGTAAATGGAGATGTATTTGCCGATCCTTATTGGGGAAACTCTGTTTATTATGGAATATCAACAAATCAAACATATTATGTAAGTTTAAATAGATATCAAGATCCAAATTACCAGGTTTTTATAGATAGTACTACGCAGACTCATAATCACCAAACAAATTGTAACGTACAAGCTTTTGCAAGTTACACAGTCGATAGCGTTATTAATTGCAATTCAAACGGCTACACATTTTATGGGCAAGCACAAGGCGGAACTGGACCTTATACTTTTGTTTGGATTCATTATGGAGCTAATGGAGCAACAACTTACACTGGTCAAAACCCTTACATACAAGCAAACAATGGAGATTTAGTAGAACTTCAAGTTAGTGATGCCAATAATGATAGTGGTTCTTATTCTACTTATGTATATAGCAACAATCCTATTAGTGCTTATATGACTTATACTTTTTCTGGAGCAGGCTGCAATTCTTCATTTATAGATTTTTCTGGTTTTTGTTCAGAAGCAAACGCTATTTACGATTGGCAATTTGATGTTGATGGACAATCTTTTTATGATAATGGGCAAAATGTAACACTACAGCTTTCTCCAAATTCTCAATATTTAATTGCCTATTTGAATGTAAGTACACCAGATAGTTGTTTTGGATATGATGTTCAAACCATTCAAATTCCTATTTCTGGAATTAATGGTTCTGCTTCTTTTGTAAACAATGCTTCAAATACTTGTAATCCAAATTCTTGCGATTATGAAGTTACTATGAGTAGTTCTGATGGTGTTGCACCTTTATTATACTCTTTAAATGGAAGTCCTTTTACTTCATCTGCTGTATTTAGCAACCTTTGTGCTGGTTTTTATACAGGCTCTATAGAAGATGCAAATGGGTGTATTGCAAATGTTTCGATAAATGTAGAAGACAGTTCTACAATGTATGTAAGCGAATATTCTTACTTTGCTAGTTGTGATTCTGGTGGTCAAGGTGGAAATTCTTATATGGGACTTCAAACCAACCAACAAAATACTGTAATTTGGAGCGATGGTTTTGTAGGGGCATATTATGCTAATCCTTCACCTGGCTCATATAATTATATTGTAGTAGATTCGGCAAATGGATGTTCTGTTTCTGGAACATTTGTAGTTCCACAAAGTAATTGTTATACAATTTCTGGAAACGTATTTGCAGATTTAGATGGCGATTGTATTTTCAATAATAACGACTATGCTTTAAATAATGTTTGGGTAGATTTAGCTGACGCAGCAGGAACTTGGTTAGGGATATACGATTACACAGATGCAAATGGAAACTTTAGTATTACTGCACCAGCAGGAACATATTATTTTGACATAAATGGATATAATACCAATGGATTTACTCAAGCTTGTCCAGCTACTGGATTTAGTGTAACTATTGGAGCAAGCAATCCAAATGCAACGGTAGATTTCTTTATGACACCGCCAGCTCCAGTACAAGATTTAAGTGTAAGTTTATACAATTTTACAACATTTACACCTGGTTTTCCTTACTGGGCTTACGGTTCTTACTGCAATGATGGCACTATACCAATGTCGGGTTCTGTAATAATGACTTATGATGCTGAATTGACTTATATAGCTGGTAGTTCTGGTTCTTTAACAAGCCATGATGCAACAAATAGAACATTAACTTGGGATTTTACAAACTTAATGCCTGGAGCTTGCTATACAGTTTATCCAGACTTTACAACTTCTGTTTCGGCAGTTTTAGGAACTACAATGAGTAATACTATTGTAGTAAATCCTATTGCTGGCGACCTAACACCTGCAAACAATACATCTTATGTAATAGATACTGTAGTTGGTTCTTGGGATCCAAACGACAAAGCCGTTTCACCAAATGGAGATAT
>CAKZQD010000035.1 GCA_937139485.1 uncultured Bacteroidota bacterium
GAAAGAAAATAACAATGCCAAATATAAAAGAAGGTGCTGTTATAGATATACAATATAAAATAGTATCGCCTTATTATACTTATTTAAACGATTTAGATTTTCAGTTTAATATTCCTGTAAAAAAAATAGATTATACTATTGAAGTACCAGAATATTATAAATTTAAAATTGCTACTAAAGGGTATTATTTTGTAACGCCTACAAAAACAACAAAAAATAGAAGTTTTACATTTACACGAAGAGTTAGGCAAGATAAAGTTCATTTAACAGGTGTAACAACAGAAAAACAAACGGGTAAAATAGATTATAGAGTAGAATATACAAAATATGCTGCAACAAATATTCCAGCATTAAAAGATGACGAACCTTTTGTGTCAAATATTGAAAGTCTTCGAGGAGGAATGAAGTATGAATTGTCTTCTATAAAATTTGTTGGTGAAACTACCAAATATTATTCTACTACTTGGCAAGATGTAGCTAAAGAAATATATGAGTCTTCACGTTTTGGATTAGAATTAAATTATGCCAAAATAGTATATTTAAGAACAGGTTTTAGCAATTTTCAATGGGAAGATTTGGGCAATGAAAAAGAAGTAATGCGTTTTCAACCAAGTATGGGCGTTGGTTTTAACATAAAAAATTGGTTTTATGTAGATTATGCCTTTACAAATATTGGTAATAAAGAAATTTTTTACTCGCATGTAATTTCTGCACATTTTGCAATGCATAAAAAGACCAAAAAAAAGATTTAATGTAAGACATAGTTCTAGTTACTTATGAAGTAAAAGCGTATTTTATGAAGAAAAAATTATTAATTTATATTCTTATTTTATCAGCATTTCAATTAAATGCACAGTTTGCTAATGATTGGATAGATTATTCAAAACCTTATTTTAAAATAAGTGTCAACAACGAAGGTATTTATAGAATAAATAGTTCTGTATTAAATTCTGTAGGTTTAAATTTTATTAATAGCGATAATTTTCAAGTATTTAGAGATGGAAAACAAGTTCCTTTATACATAAACAAAACTGGAAGTACTGTAAATTATTTAGAGTTTTTTGCTTATGGAAACGATGGCAAAATGGATTCTATGATTTTTAAAGACCCAGATTATCAAATTCAAGATAAAATGAGTTTGTTTAGTAGTACTGCAAGTTACTATTTAACTTTCAACGATATTGGTGGAAATTTAAGGATAAATGAAATAGCAAACAATTTAACAAATTTACCCGCAAAAGAAACACATTTTTATTACAAAGTAAACAATCAGTACACGGCATCGTATTCTTATGGCGAGCCGCACTATGTAGGAGGTACACCATTGTATAGTTCGCTTTTTGATAAAGGAGAAGGCTATATGGGAGGATCTGCTCAGCAGGTAAATAATGCTACTTTGCAGAGAAATTTTAGTATAAATGTTCCTTATAAATATGCTGCTTCTGGACTAAATGCAACACTAAAAACTTCTGTAGTAGCTTGGACAAATGGTTTACATCATTTTAATATTAAAACAGGAAATACTACATTAAGTACTTATAATTTTAATAATTATGATTTAATAAAATCTAACGATGTCATACCAAATAGTTTAGTTTCAAACCCATTTCCTGTTACTTTAGAAGCAGTTTCTACTGCATCTGGAGCCAACAGAAATACGATGTCTTTTATGGAGCTCAACTATCCAAGAGCATATAATTTTGGAGGAAATTCTTTTTTTAGTTTCGAAATAGAAGCTAATGGAAATGTTCAATACCTAGAATTAGACAATGTAAATAGTCAAGGAACACAAGCCATACTATACGATATAACTAATGGTTATAGAATAGTGGCTACAGATGCGGCATCTTCTAGCACTTTTAGATATGCACTTCCTGCTGCTATTGGAAAGCGAAAATTGGTAATGCGTGCCAATAATTCTGCAAATTATAATAATATAAGCAGTCTTTCAGAAACTTATTTCAAGGATTATACAAGTGTAGCAAATCAAGGAGATTATATTATTCTTTCTCATACTAATCTTATTTCATCTCCAGAACTTCAAGCCTATAAAACATATAGAGAAAGTATAGCAGGTGGAGCTCATGATGTTGTGGTAGTAGATGTTGTAGAACTTTACGATCAATTTGCTTATGGAATAGACCATCATGCGGCAACTGTTAGAAATTTTACAAGTTTTGCAGTAGCAAATTGGCAAAGCAAAATAGACAATATGTTTATTATAGGAAAAGGAAGAGAATACAACGAGTATAGATATAATAGTTCTGTAAGAAATGCTTGTTTAGTTCCAACTTTTGGAAAACCCGGTTCAGATAATTTATTAACTGCAGATTTAATATCTGATGTGCCAAATATTCCTGTTGGGAGAATTGCAGCAAAAAATGCTACACAAATAAATACCTATCTTCAAAAAGTAATAGAATATGAAACAGAATTAAATAATGCTGGAGATCCGTTTCAAACCATTGCAAATAAAGATTACATGAAGCAAATTCTTCATTTTGGTGGTGGAAGTGTAGCTTCTCAACAATTACAGTTTAGAGCATATTTAGATAATTATAAAACTACAGTACAAGACACACTTTGGGGTGCAAATACATATTCAGTTTTTAAAACAAATAGTAACCCTCTGCAAAATATACAGTCGCAAATTTTACGAGAAAGAATTGATAATGGAGTTTCTTTAATTACTTTTTTTGGTCATTCTTATGCAGGTGGTTTTGATTTAAGTTTTGACGAGCCAGAAAACTACTCAAATATTGGCAAATATCCTGTTTATTTAGCAAATGGTTGTAATGCAGGTGCAATACATTCTGGAGGAACAAGTATAAGCGAGCGGTTTATTTTTGCCCAACAAAAAGGTGCAATAGCATATATGTCTACTACTGCACTTTCAGTTGATGCATCATTAAACACTTTTTCTAATTCATTTTACCAAAACTTAGCTAAAAAAGAATATAATGCAGGTTTAGGAAATGTAATACAACAAACTATTCAAGATGTTGAAAATTGTTGTTCAAGTTCGCCAATAGTTATGATGATACCTCATGAAATGACATTAAATGGAGATCCAGCAATACAATTAAATCAATATGAAGAACCAGATTATAATATAGAACCACAAAATGTATTTTTTACACCAAATGCAATAAGTACCTCAATAGATTCTTTTGACGTAAACCTCTTAATTTATAATTTAGGAAAGGCAATAGATGAAAATATTGATGTTGAAGTTTCTAGAATTTTACCAGATGGAAATGAAGTTATTGTTTCAAAAAATATAAAAGCACCTTTGTACAAAGACACAGTTTCGTTTAAATTTGCAGTTTTAGATAATAATGTAGGTCTTGGCTTAAATAGATTTAATATATATGTAGACAATACAGATATAGTAGCAAATGAAATTTCAGAAACAAATAATTATTTAATAAATGAAGTAAGTCTTCTCATAGGTTCAGACGATATTTACCCAGTATATCCTTATGAGTTTGCAATTGTTCCAAACCAGGCACTTACTTTAAAAGCATCTACAGGAAACACTTTAGCACCTGCTAGAAACTATGTATTTCAAATAGATACTAGCGAATTGTTTTTAAACCCTTTAGCAGAAAATACTATAAATAGTGGAGGCGGAGTAGTGAATTTTACACCAGGTATTTTATTGCAAGATAGTACAGTTTATTATTGGCGAGTAAGTCCAGATAGCATGTCTCAAACTGAAGGATATCAATGGAATACTAGTTCATTTGTGTACAAAGAAGACATTCCTACAGGTTGGAATCAGTCGCATCATCAACAATTTGAAGATGATGACTTTGTGAATATGGAAATGGATGAAAACAATGAGATTGATTTTGTGGAGAAAGTAGCGGTTAATTTAGCTATAGCCTTGTCAGGAATTGATGTTCATAATAAAACTAAAATGTTGTTACTTGAATCTCAAGCCTTGAGTTCTTCGTTACAAGAGAAGGAAGCTGAAC
>CAKZQD010000036.1 GCA_937139485.1 uncultured Bacteroidota bacterium
CAATCTACGTTATATCCAAGTTTTTCAAAATCTTTTATTATTTCGTTTCTTGTTTCTCCTTTGTTGTGAGTGTATAATCTTGCAACATTCTCCATCACAAAGAATTTTGGTTTTATAACTTTTACAACTCTTACAAATTCTTTAAATAATCTATTTCTTGGGTCGTCAACAAACTTTCTTCCAATATTTCCAGCAATACTGAATCCTTGACAAGGTGGTCCGCCAATAACAACATCTATTTCATCAAACGCTTTGAGGTATTTTATTTCAGAGTCGGATAAATCACAAATATCTTTTTCAATAAGCTGATGATTCGAAAAATTATGTTTATAGGTTTCACAAAAACTTGGCTCAATATCAACTGAAAAAACATTTTGAAAACCTTTGTTGTCAAAACCTAAAGAGAAGCCTCCAGCTCCAGAAAACAAGTCTATGTATTTTAGTTTAGTCTTCATAAATCAACTTCTGTTTGTTTCAAATTTATCTTTTTCAAATACTTTACTTTTTCTTCTGCAACAATAAGTGCATCAGTAGAGCAACCATTCTGGTATAATTTTTTAGCGATAATATCACTAAAAAATTCAGTTTTAAGCTTATTAATGTCTAGTTTAAAAACTGATGCGAGTTTTCCTAAACTTTTTTCGTTAAAATCTCTTTTTCCATTTTCTATTTTACTCAAGTTAGCAGAGTCTAAATCTAGTTTTGCTCCTAGCTGAGTGAGTGTAAATCCTCCTTCGTTTCGTAGCTGTTTTATATATTCTCCAAAGTGTTTCTTCATTTGACTTGTCGCTTTACGACAAATTTATAAAATTAATTTCAAATATCCAATTCAAACCAAACAAACACCACAAACACCACTCACATTTATAGCCACTTTATGAATTTCATAATCTGGAAGCGAAATTTTTAAAGCTTTATCCATGTTTTCACAAGTTACAGCTTTACATTTTATACATTTAAAATGAATATGATCGTGATGATGTGTGTCTGAAGAGCATTTTTCACCACATATAGCATAAAAAGTCTCATTGTTTTCTTGAAAAGCTTTATGAATTACACCTTGTTCTTTTAATTTATCTATGGTTCTATAAAGTGTAACTCTATCCATATAATTCAATGTTTTTTGTAGTTCAGAATATGGCATTGCCGTTTTGAAAGCTGAAATAGCTTCAAGTAAACCTAACCTGTTTTGTGTTGCTTTTAAATTCCTTTTTTTAAGAATTTCTTTGAATTTCATTGTCTCCATAGCTAAAATTTAAAATTAATACCAAGTGTTAAACTAATTCCTGTATCGTCTGCAAAATATCTTTGTCTGTTTAAATAATCTCTATAGCGTGTATTCAATACATTCTCTGCTTTGGCAATAAATCTAACTTTATATTTTTTAAAAATAATGTTTGTAGAAACTTTCAAACCAAGTAAATTATAAGCAGCTGGTGCTGCTACAAAATCTTGTTCAGCTATCAAATTAGTTTGTTTAAAAACAAAACGATTGTTTACTTCAAACTCTAAAGCATCAAGTTTTATTTTCTTAGAAATTTTTATGGGTTTCAGTACTCTATAAGCTAAACTTCCATACAAACTATTTGCAGGCATAAATACCAGAGGTTCTTTATTCTTTAGATCAGTTCCTCTTAAATAACTATATTTTAACTGACCAAAAACGCTATTCCAAAACATAAACCGAGAAGATAAATCCAAGCCATAAATTTGTGCATTAGTTTGTTCGTATTTAAAAACAGGAAAAGCACCTCTAATCGTCAATCTAATTTCTTCTTGTGGCTTTAAGAAAATATAATCTTTAAAATACTGATGATAAACTAAAGCATTTAAAGAAAATTTTGAGCTTGGCTGCCATAAATATTCTAAAGTGTTTTTAAGTGCATTTTCTGTACGTAAATTAATATCGCCTTCTTCAATTCCGCCTACTCCTTGGTGCAAACCACCACTATACAACTCGTTTATAGCAGGGTTTCTCATTGCAAAACCAGTATTAAATATAAGAGATTGTGTTGTAGTTAATTTTACTTTTACAGCAAACAAGGCTGCCGCATTATGAAAGTGGTTCTTGTATCTTACAATTTTTCTAGGCTTTGTATTACTAATAGTAGCCACATTTTGAAGCTCAAAATCATAGCGCAAACCAAAATTTAAATTTGCCCTTGCTGTTTTCTTAGATATTGAAGAAAAAATACCAGTTTCCCAAGAAAAATAATCTGGAATCAAAGGCAAAACGCCAGTTTCTGGATTGTTGGTGTTGTCTGTAACAATATTTTGATTTCCTACTTTCAAAAGCCAGTTTTTCTCAAATTCTTTTGTGTATTTCAAGTCTGTGTTTAAAGTAAATTGCAATAAACTCAAGGCAGGAATCTCGCTTCTGCCGCCTCTTCTTACATCAAATTCTTTTCTATCGTTAAGTTGCCCAGCAACTACAAATTCTATGTTTTGTTTTTCTTTAAAATAATACCTTGCTTTTAGTTTAGTAAAATGATGAGAAACGTGCTGTTTTGGCGCATCAATTTTATAGCTAAATTTTTCTTCAGTAAAAAATGGTTCGTCTCTTAGAAACGCCTCTTCTAAATCTGTTAAGTTTCCAATATGTAAACCTTTCAAAACACCAATTTTGGTATTGAAAGTACTTGCGTAAAAATCTAAAAAGAATTTATTATTCCAAGACTTTTCTAGCTGAATAGAAATATTGGCTTCTTCGCTTCCAGTATTATTTAAAAAATAACGAGAACTTCTTCTATCGCCATATTTTTTTAACGTGCCGTTTATTCGCCAAGCCAATGCTGGTGTATATTGCTCTAGTCTGGCGTTTAAATTGTTTCCATTTCCATTGCTTTCAAAAGCGTAGTTTACTTGTCCATGTAAGTGCGGCTCTTTAGAAATATGTTTTGGTTCTATCAAAACTACACTTCCAAGGTTTCCACCGCCATATTCTATGGCACTTGCGCCTTTTAGTATGGTAATTTTATCGGCAGAAAAAGGATCAATTTCTGGACTGTGGTCGTTTCCCCATTGCTGCCCACTTTGTATAATTCCGTTGTTCAAAATCGTTAATCTATTGCCATACAAACCGTGTACAACAGGTTTTGCAATACCACTTCCATTTTTAATCAGCGAAACACCACTTTCGTTTTCTATAATATTTGCAAGGTTTTCGTTGGTGTTGTCTTCAATTTCTTTTCTGCTTACAAAAACTTTTGTTTGGTTTTCCAAACCATCTTTTGTGCCATTTACCACTACAGTATTCAATGCGGTTTCGTGATGCTGCAAAGCTATATTTAAAATAGTATCGCTATAAAGATTTAGGTGTACTTTGGTAATTTCGCAACCAATATGCGAAAAAACTAAGTGGTATTCGCCAGCGCAAATATTTTTAAAACTAAAATTTCCTTGTTCATCAGAAACGGTACCTTCAAAAGTTTCTTGAATATAAATATTTGCATAAGACAAAGCTTTTTGCGTTAACTCATCAACAAGCTTTCCTTTTATATTAATATTGCAATTTTGAGCATTTATATTGTATAAACTTGAAATAAATACAAAAACTAAAAGACACTTTTTACTCAACATCAATAGAAAAAGTTATTTCAATATCCGTTTCGCCGCCAGCATTAGAAATATCGCCAGTAGAAACACCAGAAGCAGTCTTATTTGGTTTGTGTTTTAATGTTATGCTTAAATTTCCAGAGCCAGCATTTGTGCTTGTTAGCGTAGTTTCAACACCAATTGGATTCCCGTCAGCATCTTGGTCTGTATAGCTTACCAATAAGTCCGAAATTGTAGAACTAAAAAAGAATTGGTGATCTTTATCTTCCTCTTTTAGCTCCTCAGTAATATCTTCTGTTGGCGTTACCAGTTCGTTCATAAGCACTAAAGTTCCATTATAAGTAGTGTTTTTCATTAGTTTACCAGTAGTAATTGTTGGCGCATCTCCACCATCGCCATCTAGGTCTTGAAATTTCATTTCCACAGCCGTTCCTCCACCAGAAGGAGTCAATGTGTAAATTAAAGTAGTAATTACTTCTTCTTCATTTGGTATTTCTGGATCTTTTTTTTCGCAAGAACTTAATGTTAGCACAAAAGCAGCAAATAATAATTTAAAAATTTTCATTAGTTTTTTTTATTTAACGATGTAAATGTAAGAATCAAATGCAACAATGTTGCATTTAAGACAAAAAAATGAATAAAATTTTCTTTTGGGCGTTTTAACGTGCTATTCGCTATATCTTTTTTAAGAAAAATAAAAAAGGATGCCGCTACTATCACTAACGCAAGAGTTCCACCCAAACGCCCTTATGATCACTCAATACATTTTTCTCTACAAAAACCTTTACGCCTTTTATGTTCCGTTTCAATGCCTTAGGAATTACAATGTGATCTATGTTTTGTTTTAAATTTTCGGTTACATTTATTAATTCAAGTTCAGAAAATAAGTTTTTTAGCGACTGTGAAGTTTCTGTACTTATAGTATAATCTTCCTCATTTTTTAGAAAAGACGTATTCAAATCGCCTATTATACATAGGTTTTTGTTTTCTTTTGAAATAAGTTTGCAGTCTTTTATGCAGTTTTCAAGTTCTTTTTGAGCAAAAGGCTGTTTTTTAAACCAAGTTCCTATTATAGTAGTATAAAGTATAATTTCACCAAATTTAGTTTCAAACGCTAAAGCTAAACTGGTTTTTTCGTCTGCTACTTTGTATCTTTTTTTACAAGCTGTTTTGGAATAAACAACTGTCCTAAATGCTTTTTCTCCATTAAGATATTTGGTGTAATCCAAATCTTCATAAATTACATCTTCTGGAATCTGTTCTGTAAAATATTTATACTCGAAATTTTTAAGTTCTAGATTTATCGCTTCTGTCAAAACCAAAAAATCAAAATCTTGAGCGTTTAAAAAAGCTTCTATTTTCCGAAAATGACTTTTAGATTTTGCTTTTCCTGCCCAGTCTATATTTAATGTCGCTATCTTCAAAACCAATAATTTTACACTTTCAAATAATCTTTAGAAACTGGTGCTTGGTAATGTATAGAACCAAATATTATTTTCCATTTGGTAGCGAAACCTTTGTTGTGAAAAAACTCATAACCCAACTGAAATACACCACTAAAAATTATTCTAAACGGACTCAGTTTTATAGCTGGCTGATGGGTCAATCCTAAATCTGGAATGCTATCATAAGGTTTTCTATAAGTACCAAATACTCTATCCCAAAAACTAAAAGGTGCAGCCGAAAAATAGACTTCTTGGTCTTGCTCATAAGCCGAATGATGCACCAGATGATAAACGCCTTTGCCACCAAAAATACGAGACAGGTTTCTTACTATCGGATTTTTTAAAGCAAAATTATAGTGAACGCTAGAGTGGTTAAAAATTTCCATAAAATAGCCCAACATAAACCACAAACTAAGTTCCAAAACCAAACTTTCGGTGTAAATAAGGCTAGAAATTATAGAACCAACAAACACATAAGGAATAATGACAAAAAAATCGAAAACATAAGCTGGTGGTGCTGCCATAGGATGCAAAATTTCTGGGCAATGATGTGGTCTATGAAAAACATACCACAAAAAACGAGACTTATGACTAAACCAATGAAAAAAATGATCTGGCAAACTCACTAAAAAAATACTTAGTGTAAGTGCTAGCCAGTAAGATTTTATTTCTATGATATTTGGAATATTGTTCGTAAAAAAAGCTTTCATTTTTAAGGCAAACCACTGGAAAACGTTTACCGAATTTTCTACGCCAAATAGTTTTAAAACAAAAGCTAAAACCATAAGCACAAGCAAGCCAAAAAACAGCGATAAAATAAAAGACATCGAATAGTTTAGAAAATATCTGCTAAATTTCTTTTCGCCAAAGACTTTTTTTGACTGAAAAAAACTATGTATAATTACTGCAAAACGCACCACAAAACACAAAACCGCAACAGCTATCCATATTTCTGCAAAGTGATGTACAAACCATTCATTTGATCCCGAACTTTTATTTATCGCCTTGCTGATACTTTCAGAATTAAACACCGAAACCTGGTTTGCTTCTGGGTGCTGCCCCAATAAAACTTCCAATGCTACATATCCTGCACCGAGTAAAATAGTCAGAGGAATCATCAATTTTACTAAAAAAGATTCTGAACTAAATTCAAAATTCCAAATTTTTTTCAGGGTTTTTATCATAACTAATCTTTAATACACACCGAATTTACTGAATATTTAGTACTTAAACCAAGAAATATTTTTTTAAGTCATAAAAACAAACTATCTTTGACCGACCGTTCAGTCATAAAAAAATAAATGGCACCAAAAACAGACATACAAAACCAAGAAATACGTAAAAAAAGCAAGCAGAAAATTATTGATGCTGCTATATTACTATTTTCTGAATCTGGCTTTGCAGGTACGTCTATTAGTAAAATTGCAAAAGAAGCGGGTGTTTCAAAAGGCTTAATTTACAATTATTTTGAAACCAAAGAAGACATTGTAAAAGGAATAATTGATTCTTTAATGGAACAATCTAAAGAAACCGAAACGGCAATTATGGAAGCCTTTCAAAATGCAAGTCCTCAAGAAATTATTTCCTTAGTTTTAGATCAGAGCTTACAATTTTTAACAAAACATAAGGCAAAATGGAGATTGGTTACGCTTTTTGGTTTTAAAATGAAAGATTTTCCGTACATACATGATATAATGATTCAAAAATATATTGGATATGTACAGTTGTTTACAGGTGTGTTTATGCAGTTAAATGTTGAAAACCCAGAAATGGAAGCTAAGCTTTTTGCCGCTACACTAGACGGAATAGCTATGCAATATTTAATGTTTAACGATGATGAATATCCTTTGGAAGAAAAATACCAAGGACTAAAAAATAAATATAAAAATGACTAAAGTACTTTTAGCAGGAGCAACAGGAACTTTGGGTTCGTATTTAGCTAAAGAATTGCTAGCAAAAAACTTTGCTACAATATTAATAGCAAGAAATACAAATAAACTAAATAATATAAATGCAGAAATAGTAAAAGCAGAACTTACAAAGCCTAAAACATTAAAAGGCGTTTGTGAAAATATAGATATTGTTATTTCTTCTGTAGGCATTACAAGACAAAAAGATAAATTGACTTATATGGATGTCGATTTTCAGGCGAATATGAATTTGCTGAATGAAGCCAAAAAAAGTGGCGTAAAAAAGTTTATTTACATTTCGGTAATAAATGGTGAAGCACTTAAAAACATTAAAATTTGTGAAGCAAAAGAAAAATTTGTAGCCGCTCTAAAAAATTCTGGTTTAGATTTTCAAGTAGTAAGACCCAATGGTTTTTATACCGATTTAATAGAAGTTTTAGATATGGCAAAAAGCGGTCGTGTATATTTATTTGGAGATGGTTCGGTAAAACTAAATCCTATTCACCCAAAAGAGTTAGCACGTTTTTGTGTAGAAAATATCAACAACAACACAAAAGAATTAAATATTGGCGGACCAGAAATATTAAGCTTGAAAGAAATAGGAAATATAGCTTTTGAAGCCTTAGGAAAAAAGCCAAAAATTACCTACATACCAAATGGCGTAGCCAATTTTATACTTAAAATAATTAAAACATTTACAAGTTCTGTTTTTTATGGCCCAATAGAATTTTTCATTACTGCAATGCAGCTAGATGCAATTGGACCAAAATACGGAAACATTACTTTAAAAAAATACTTCAATTCACTTTAAAACAATAAAATGAAAAATATACTAATGATAGTTTGCTTAATTTTTTCGAGCGCAAAAGCACAAACTGCAAAAGAAATTATTACCACAGTAAGCGACAAAATGCAAGGTAAAAGTTCTTACATAGAAATGAAAGTGACCGTAGAAAGACCAAAATGGAGTAGAGAAATGACACTTAAATCTTGGTCTAAAGGAGATGATTTGGGTGTTTCTGTAGTTACTAGCCCAGCCAAAGAAAAAGGAACAGTTTTTTTAATAAGAGATAAAGAGGTTTGGAATTTTTTGCCTTCTATAGATAGAACCATAAAAATGCCTCCAAGTATGATGATGCAAAACTGGATGGGAACAGATTTAACCAATGATGACTTGGTAAAACAAACTTCTTTAATAGATGATTACACACAAAATATTGTTGGCGAAGAAATGCTTGAAGGAAGAAATTGTTGGAAAATAGAATTGATACCAAGTGAAGAAGCTGCTGTAGTTTGGGGAAAAATTTTTACTTGGGTAGATCAAAAAGATTTTATGCAACTAAAAACAGAGTTTTATGATGAAGACGAATACTTGGTAAACACAATGTTGGCATCAAACATAAAACAGTTTGGAGATAAAATGCTTCCATCAAAAATTACAGTAATTCCAGCAGAAGAAGAAGGAAACAAAACCATTATTGAATATGATGTGTGGAAATTTGACCTAGAAATAGATGAGCAAAAATTTACTACAAATTATATGAAGAGGATAAAATAGTTGGAAGTTTGATGTTGGAAGTAGGAAGTTTTTTTGACTCGCTCTATAAGGACTCGTCATTGCGATGAGGAACGAAGAAGCAATCTTTTCCAACTAAAACAGATTGCTTCAAAAACAAAAAAAGTTTTTTCGCAATGACGAAATAATAACAAACTAAAAACAACAAACAAATTAGAACCAAAGTATGAAAACACTTATAAAATTAGCTTGGCGAAATATTTGGCGAAATAAAAGGCGAACATTGATTACAATGGCATCAGTATTTTTTGCTACCATACTTTCTACACTTATGGTAAGCGTAAAAGATGGCGTACAAAGCAATATGATAAAAAATAGCGTTGGCGATTTTTTTGGCTATGTACAAGTACAAAATGCCGATTATAAAGAAGATCAAAATGTTGATAATAGCATTGAACTTACAGATTCTTTGAAAAATACACTTTCTGAGAATAACAACATTAAAGATTTTTTACCTAGAATAAATAGTTTTGCTTTAGCTGCAGCAGAAGAAAATACTAAAGGAACTATGGTGGTAGGTGCAGATGTAGAAAAAGAAGATTTGTACAACAAAATTTCTGAGCGGGTTGTTGAAGGCGAATATTTAAAAAATGATGAACAAGCTATTTTAGTTGGAAATGGTTTAGCAAAATCGCTAAAAGTTGAAGTTGGCGATACACTGGTTTTAATGGGGCAAGGTTATCACGGCTCTACAGCAGCAGGAAAATACAATGTAAAAGGAATTATAAAATTTGGTTCGCCAGAATTGAGCAATCGTTTGGTGTTTTTACCAATAAAAGCCGCACAAACACTTTTTGGCTTAGAAAACAGATATACGAGTTTAAATATTCAGTTAGAAAACGTAAATAAATTTGCTGCAACTACAAACAAATTAAATAAAAACCTAAGCAATAAAAACAAAGCATATAACTGGCAAGAATTATTGCCACAGCTTTATAATATGATAGAAACAGATAAGAAAGAAGGCTATATGTTTATGTTTATATTGTATATGGTGGTTTCTTTTGGAATTTTTGGAACAACTTTAATCGGTTTACCTTTTGCGTCCAATTCAAAATTCACTTCTACGGTCTCAAAAGTAATTGCTCCTCCGTCAAAACGCTTTTTTTGCATTTTTTTGGCAAGTGTGTTCAAAACAATAATCTCCTCTGCAAAATCACCTTTTTTAGTCTCGATGCGTTCTTGGGCTTCTTCGTAAGTAAAACGCCTATCGGAATGAATGACCGTTCTACCGAACCATTTATTAACCACTCTTGCGTCTTTATCCAATTCGAAAACTGCCGAAAAGGTCAATTTATCTTCATTGGGACGTAAAGAACAGAGTTCGTTGGACAGTTTCTCAGGCAACATCGGAATTACTCTATCGACCAAATACACCGAAGTTGCTCGTTTGAGAGCTTCTTTTTCGACGATGCTACCGAGTTGCACGTAATGCGTTACGTCTGCAATGTGAATACCGATTTCCCAATTTCCATTTTCTAATTTTTCAATGGAAAGTGCATCATCAAAATCCTTGGCAGTCAAGGGGTCAATCGTGAAGGTTGTAATGTGTCTAAAATCTCGTCTTTTCGCAATTTCTTGTTTACTAATTCGGCTACTAATTTTTGCAGCGTCATTTTCCACCCTTTCGTTAAATTGTTCTGGCAAAGCATATTCAAACATAATGGCATTCATTTCCGTTTGATGCTCGCCTGCTTTTCCGAGTATTTTACTGATAATTCCTTTGGGATTTTTGTCGTTTTTCTCCCAATTTGTCAATTTTACAAGTACCTTATCTCGGTCTTTTGCTCCTTTGGTTTCCTTCAGAGGAATAAAAAAGTCATTGTG
>CAKZQD010000037.1 GCA_937139485.1 uncultured Bacteroidota bacterium
ATCTAAGCGTATAAATCCATTTTCTGGCAAGATAGTATCTTTTAAATTTGGCAATATATTTTCTTGGTTTTGGCTGTAAATATATACCGTAGCGGTATCGCTTCCATTTATTTCAGAAGAAATTTCATATTTAAAACTATCTAACAAACAGTCAGAATTTTGCTTGGTATAAATAATTTTATTATCTTTTATAATAGCCGAACCATATTTTGGCGTACTAATTATTTTAGTTTTTAAAGCCTGAGAAACTGATACAATATCATTTTTTAAAAAATCTATAGTTATGGCTTTTTGTTCAAAAATAGTATCAAAATCTGCTGTTGCAATTTTGGGAACACAATAAAATTCAAAATTTTGGTTTTCACTACTAACTGTTTTATAGCCTACATTAAAATTTCTAATTATAGAATCTTTTCTATTTAAATTTATGCTTCCTTGTATTAATTCTTCAAAAAGCCTTGTTTTTACTTCAACTTCTTTTTCCCAACATTTATTATCTGTGGTTCCATCTAAGTTTAGCCTCATTAAAAAACCATTATAATCTGTTCCATTAGAAAGATTTATAGACTGACCTATTACAAATATATTTTTATTGTCTATTTCTAAAAAATTTCCCTGATCTACCGCTAAATTATCATTAAACCTGCCGCCATAAGTTTTTGCCCATTCGGCATTTCCTTCTTTGTCTGTTTTTATAATAAAAATATTTTCTGTTGGCGATTTTGTATATCCAAATATATAGTATGCATCTGCAGTTGCTTTTACATCTTTTACAGTTAAATTTTTATAGCCTTCTAAAGTGTATTCTGCTGCCCAAAGCATATCACCATCTAAATTTTGCTTTGCCAAACAGGCCGTATAATAACTATTTATACCATTATTATTTGTAAAATAAAGAGAAAGCAACTCATTATTATCTATAATTATTTTCGATAAATAGTTTCTTAAAAATTTGTCTTTTTTGTTTAAATAATAATTACTCCAAACTTCTGAAAAGTTCATATCAAACTTAGAAATTGCACCTCTGTACTTATCTATTTTGGCTTCTAAACCGTATCTACCACCACTATATATAAAGTTTTTGTAGACTGCTAAGGTGCTAGAACTTTCTCTACCCGAAAAAAACCTTGAAGAATAACGAATAGCTTTTCCATTGTTTGGATTTAATTCTAAAAGAAAAAACTTGAATTGTTGTCGAGCATATTCATCGCCTGTTACTAAATAATTGCCGTTTGGTAATGCTACAATATTTGCGGGTTTTAAGCTTTGATTGTTTCTTTTTACCCAGTCAAATTCTTTTTTTTCAATATCAAATCTAAAATAAAATTCTAAAAAATTTGCTGAGCCTTCAAAATATCCAAACCCACAACCTAGTAATTTCCCATTATCAAAAGAAATGTGTGTAATTAAATCTAGTTGTTCGGTAAAGTCAAATTCTTTTTTCCAAATTATTTTTCCAGCTTTATCTATTTCCAATAAATAGCAAATATCATCTGAATAACCTGCAATATAAAATCCATTTTCTGAAGCTGCAATGCTTGTAGCACCATCATTGGATTTAGACAAACCTAAATTTTTGACATAAGTCTGCGCAGATAATGAATAGCTAATAAAAAGAAATAAAAAAAGTAGTGTTTTTTGCATAAGTTCTAAATATAAGTCAAAACTAGTATGCTAAACTTTATATTTAGAATTTATTGTGTAATTTTTTTGTAAAATAAATTACAAATCTATTTTCCGCCGCTCATTTCTTCAATAAAAGCTTCAGACAAGCCTATTGAAGAATATCCACCATCGTGAAATAAGTTTTGCATAGTTACCATTCTTGTTAAATCTGAGAACATTACTATACAATAATCTGCACAAGAATCTGAATCTGCATTTCCTAGTGGAGATAATTTTTCTGCGTAGTTATAAAAAACATCAAAGCCTTCTATTCCAGAGCCTGCAGTAGTAATTGTTGGCGACTGTGAAATAGTGTTTACTCTTACTTTTTTGTCTTTACCATAGTAGTATCCAAATGAACGTGCAAAAGATTCAAGCATAGATTTTGCTTCTGCCATTTCGCCATAACCTGGGAAAGTTTTTTGAGCTGCTATATATGTTAACGCCAAAACTGATGCTCCATTATTCAATGCATCCATTTTATAAGCCGTTTGCATGGTTTTGTGAAAAGAAATTGCAGAAATATCTATAGATTTCATCATCCAGTCGTGATTTAAATCTGTATATGGTTTCTTTTTCCTTACATTTATAGACATTCCAATAGAATGTAGTACAAAGTCTAGTTTTCCATATTTTTCTGTAGCTACCTTAAAAAGATTTTCTAAATCTTCAATGCTTGTAGCATCTGCTCCTACTACTTCTGTATTGCATTTTTCTGCCAGTTGGTTTATTTTACCCATTCTTAATGCTACTGGAGCATTGGTAAGTATAAATTCTGCTCCGTGTTCAAATGCTTTTTCTGCTACTTTCCAAGCTATAGAACTTTCATCTAATGCTCCAAAAATAATTCCTTTTTTTCCTTTCAATAATTGTAATGACATAATTAGTTTGGTTTTTTGCAAATGTATTTAATATTTTTTAATCTAGCCAATTTTCAAGAACAACTTAATTTGTTTTTGCATTGTTTTTCAATAATAAATTTGGTGAAATTAATATTAAACCAAATTTAGTTCTTGAGACAACGCCCCAATCTTGTTCTTCTCCAAATACGATATATTTATAATCTTGGTCATAAAGAAATAAATCTCCATTGTTGTCGTATTGGCGTTTACTGCTTTCGTTTAGTGGCATATTTACTATAGTTACAGCAGTTGTATTGCCTTTTAGGTCTGTAATTTTCAAGTCTGCAAACTTATTTACTTGTATTAATGAATCTTTTAAATATTGTTCTTTTGTTTCGGTAAAAACATAAGATGTAACTTGCTGATTATCAAACATTTTTAAATAATTTACAACATTAGCATCATTTATAAGCGTTTTCTCTATTTCCTTATTATTTATTTTTAAACTAAAATTAGCATTTTCATTTTGAAGTACAAAATTTGCATTTTCTGCGTTTGCGTTATAGTTTAGTTCTACTTCCTTAACTTCATTTGCTGCCAAAGAAAAAATTAATTTAGATCTCCATTGACTTTCGTTTACATTAAAACGGCTAGTTAAGTAACCTCTAAAACCAGGAATACCAACATTGTATATTCTATTAGATGGCTCTCCATCTATTTCTAAAAACATATGCGATGCTGTGTTTTTTAAATTTGGACCGCCAATAAATACTTTTTTGTCTAGTTTTTTTCCTTTAAAAACTTCAACTTTTATTGCTCCGCCTATCATTTGCCTTAGCACGGCTTCTTTTCCTACTTCTGGTACAGGGCTTACGGCTTCCATTTTTGTTAAGGCTTCTTGCATTTCTTCAAACAAATGTGTTCTTACCGGATATTTTCCGTTTAAAATCCAAGATTCGTCTTGTTTTTCAAAAACCATTTCTTCGGTTTGCCTATTTGTTACTACAATTTTAGTAACTTTTTCAAAATTTTCTACTTTGAAGGCTTTTTCTGCTTTTGTACTATTTTTTTCACTACTTGCATATATAGTGTATGCAGCAAAAACAGCTAATAAAGCAAAGATTACTAAGTATATTTTAGTTTTCATAAAGTAAAAGTTGTATTTTTTATGCGAAACGTTTTTTTCTAATATAGAAATATATCACTCCAAAAATAATGAGCAATAAAGATGGCAAAATCAAATTTATTTGTTGCCAAAATACTTTTTCTTCTTTTACTTTTACAGCATCAAGTTGTCTAAGTTTTATTTCTTTGTTTCTGGTTTCTAGAATATTATTGTCGTCTACTAAATATTCTAAGCAGTTGATAATAAAATTTTTATTTCCAAAATTAGAGCCTGTATTTCTATCAAAACCCAAAGGCAATGGTTTTCCTTTTTCAACATCATTGCTTAGTATATCGCCATCGCTAATGATTATCATTTTGGTTTCTGGGCTTGTTTCTATATATTTTAAATCTTTTTCAGAATTTACCGTCTCAAGGTATTTTTCTGTAAGTCTTCCTTTAAATACTGAAGTAAATTTACCTTCTAAAAGATAAGCTGCTGGTAAATTGGCTTGTTTAAAATTTTCTGGATTTGGCTGGTCTTTTATCAAACCTAAAAATACTCGTACAGGATTTAACAATGCTTTGCTATATGGCGAAGTTGTTAAAAGTGGTGTTTTTTTAATGCCTTTATTTTTAATTGTATCTAAAGTACTTGTAAAACTAGATTTTACTGGTTCTATATTTTTTACAATGGCGTGCTGTTTAGAGCCAAACAAAATGGGATTGAAAAGCCAAGGAAAATTTTTCATTTGTGGCTGTCCGTTTACATTTCCTGTTATTAAAGAAATTGGTGTGTTCTGTAAATCTTGAATTAAATCGTCATTTACTCTTATACCATATTTAAATAAAATATCTGTGAGGTTAAGTTCTTTTTCATTTGCCATAAAAAATTCTTGCCCTTGCAAAGAGTCCAAATCAGCATTCATTCCGTCTATTGCCCAAAGCACTTTTCCGCCTTGCATTACAAATTGATCTATTTTAAATTTATCTTTTTCGGTAAAAGCTTCTGTTGGTTTAGCCAGTACCAAAATATCTATTGCTGGGTTTATTCTATAGTCTGTTTCTAAATCTATACCTTCTACTTTAAAAAAGTTTTGTTGCAGAGCATCTAAAACACTTCCCAACTGTAGCTGATCTAACTCTCCATTTCCTTGCGAAAAAGCTACAAAAGGTTGTTTTCTTCTTTGTAATTTTTGAATAGAATTTGCTAGCTTATATTCTAATAAAGCTATAGAATTATTTATTACTTCAAATTGGTTTTTACCTACTTGACTTTCTAATAAAATACTAGAAATGGTTCTGCCTTTGTAACTCATTAGCACTCCAGGAAAAATCTTTGACTTTTGAGATTCATCATCTCCTACGGTGTTTAATTCTATAGGATTTAATCCTTGGCTTTTTAAATAACTTTCTACTTCAAGGCGAGCTTCGTCTTCATAGTCTTTAATATCTATAAAATCATAGTCGAAATTGCTTCCTGCGTAGGCTTTAAATTCGTTTAAAATATCATCTGTAGAATGTTCTAGTTCTTTTAAACCAGATGGCAAACCGCTACCTGTTAAATACACTTGTACAGAAACAATATCGTCTAAATTGTTCAGAAATTCTTTTGTAGGTTCTGATAGTGAATAACGTTTTTCTTCAGTTAAATCAAATCTTTTATAATAGAAAGAACCTAAAAAATTTACTATTAAAACAATAGCAAGCACCAGAATTATATTAAGGTTTTTATTGTTTTTCATTGTTATTTCTTTTTGCTTAATACAAATTTAGTAAGTAAAATAAATATACTTATTAAGCTAATAAAGTATAAAACGTCTCTAGTGTCTATAACGCCTCTACTCATAGAATTGTAGTGCGAATTTATTCCAAGTCTTTCTATAAAATAATCAAATTTCCCGAAAGAAAAAGGTAGACTTGCTATTTGGTCAAAACCTAAATAAAACACATAGCATAATAATGCAGCAAGCAAAAATGCCAATATTTGATTTTTTGTAACCACAGAACTAAATAAACCTATGGCAACAAATGATGCTCCTAATAATATTAATCCTATATAAGAACCCATAATTCCGCCAAAGTCAAGATTTCCTTCTGGTGCACCAAGTTTGTAAACGGTGTAAAAATATATCAATGTAGGTAATACAGAAAAAATGACTAAAACCAAAGCCGCAAAATATTTTCCTAATACAATATTGTTTTCTGAAAGTGGTTTTGTACTTAAAAGTTCTATAGTTCCTTTATTAAATTCTTCTGAAAACAAACGCATAGTAATAGCTGGAATTAAGAAAAGAAACAAAAGTGGCGCAAGTTCAAAATAAACATTTAAGTTGGCAAAACCTTGACTTAAAACGCTACTGTTTGGAAACACAAAGCTTATTAAACCAGTAAAAACCAAGAAAATAATAATGGCTATATAACCCACAAGCGAGCTAAAAAACTGATTGATTTCTTTTTTAAAAATTGTTAGGTTCATTTTATTGGCTTTTAGCTATTTAATGCAACTATTTTACTAAATACTTTTATACTAAAAAACTTAATACTAATTACTTATATACTTAAGACTTATTACTAGTCAAATCCATAAACACGTTTTCTAAACTTTCTTCTTCTTTTTCTAAATGAAGCAATAAAACATTATGTTTCACACATTTATTAAAAACTATTTCTCTTAAATCTGTTTTTTCGTTGCTGGTAATTTTGTAGAAGTTGTTATTTAAAGCTTTTAAATTATAGCCTTCAAATATTTTTTCGCTCAAACTTCCTTTTACTTTAAACTTTACAACTTGCTGTAAATTCTTTTTACTATGTATACCTTCTACAGACTCATTGGCAACTAAATTTCCTTTATTGATTATTAATATTCTATCGCACATTGCTTCTACTTCTTGCATAATGTGTGTAGAAAGAATTACCGTTTTTTCTTTTCCGATATTTCTAATCAATTGTCTTATATCTGCCAACTGGTTTGGATCTAAGC
>CAKZQD010000038.1 GCA_937139485.1 uncultured Bacteroidota bacterium
TCTTTCCCAATATACGAAATCATAAAAACATAGGGTTTATCTAAATTATCATATACAATTTCTTTTTGCAAACGATAACTTTCACGCATCAATCTCTTTAATCTATTTCTATCTGGTGCTTTTTTAAAATTTCTTTTGGCTACTGAAACACCAACTTGCGCAGGAAAATCGGATGTGTGTGCTGTTTGCAAAAACATCATTCTTAAAGGGAAAGCTTTTACAGAATTGCCTTCTTTATATAGCTTTTCTATTAACTTTCTGCTTTTTAATCGTTCTTGTTTTCCTAGCGTAAACTTCATTATTGCAAACATAGTTAGATTTTTGCCAAAAAAAAACACAAGCCCTACCTTGTGTTTTTGAATTGCTAATTTAATAAATCCCCCAATTCATTAAATTAGATGAAGTAAGTTGAGGAGAAAAGTAATTATTTTAAGCTACTATTTTTCTTTTTCAATTTATTGTTCAATAAAAATTTTCTTTGAAACAGCACTATTTTTTGTTGCTATTTTCAATATATATACTCCTGACTTTATCAAATTTGTAATCGGAAAAGTTTGATTAGAATTTAAATTTGCTTCTAATACCTCTTTACCTAATATATCATAGACTTTAATTTTGGCATTTTCAGATAAACCATGAATGTGTAACATTCTATCAATCACAAAAACGGAAATATTATTATTCAACTGCTCATTAACACTTAAAGATTGACTTGTAGTATGTATTCTAAAACGATTTGCACCTCCACTAGTGGTTTGCGTAAATTTTGCTTCATCTCCTGGTTGATCTAATCTTGTAAAAGTATTTGTGGTTGTATCTTCTAAAAACACCTTTAGTCCTGATGGTAAATTTGTTGCATTTAATGTAAGGGTTACTTCTACATTTTGTTGAGATTTTATTCCTATTGGAACTACAATGTTTTCATAATCTTGAGGAAGGCATTGCAACATAAAATCTCTATTATTTTGCCCATTTACTAAACGTGAATATATCTCTACATCAACTTTATTTTCTTGGTCACCATCAAATAAACCTGCATCAAAACCAATGTCTAATCCAGTAGTTGCACCAGCCATATATTTTAAATCTGTGCTTCTAAAATTAGTTCCATCACTTATTATTAAAGTAAGTTTTGAGTCAGTTGATTGAGCACTTTTATAGAAATTATCTTCTGTTTGGTTACTTCTCATTTCCTTTCTAAAAACAGCACTTGTTCCTGAAGTTGATTTACTTTTTATAAAAAAGCCTTGACCTACAGCAACGTAATGAGGTTCAGTAGCATTATTAACTACATTATATCCTCCAGAACCAAAATTTGCATTTGAATCGTAAAAATACATTGCAACATAATTATCATCTAATAAATTGGCGTTTTCAGATAAAAAATTACTACTAGTATCAGTATTATCATTAAATGAAATTTTAGATGTATATGGGTTTCCTGCTAAATTCCATCTCCCACCATTTCTTTCTAATGGAAACGTTTTATCTGAACCATAATATCTTCCATTGTATTGAGTTAATCCAACATTTGAAGCAACTCTTGTTCTGTAACCTGCTCCAGACGCAAAAGCAGCAGTTGTTGTATTTATATTGGTAGTTGTATAGTATTGCCACAAGCTACCAACTGTACTGTAGATAGACATTCCAACATTATTTGTACCATTTCCAATTCCTGTTCCACTTGCTAAATCAGTACTATAATTTGATATTTTTGATGCTTGAATTGGTGCAGCAATTAAATGCCATTCGTTTCCTTTTTGGTATCTTTTTACACTCATATTTGCTCTTCCAACTATATTCCCTTTTACAATAAAATTAGGAAAATAAGTAGCAGTTGTATTTGAAGAAACTAAATTGGTAACCTCTAAAGATGCTGGACTATTGTTAGAAGTACTAGTTACCCAAGTTTCATCAACAACTAAAGAAACTGGTGTTGTATTATTAGCATTTGGAATCATTTTAATTAGTGCTGATGAATGTGAAGTATCTAAAAAACCACATTCTACATTGGTTGATAAAATTACTGGTGCTTCTATAATTATGGCATCATTATTTGAACTTGGCACTCCTTCTGTCCAATTTCCTGCTGTATTCCATTTATCATCTATTGTGCCTGTAAAAATTGTTGGTTTTTTATAACTAAACAAACCTTCAATACCAGATGTAGCTCCTGAAAGATATAACCTATCTTTATAAACAAATAAAGGTTTAGGATTTAAACTTGGATTTGCACCAACAATAAAAGTTTCAATTAAGGATACTGTATTTTGAGCATCAACTTTGTAAAGTTCTATTCCTGTTGCTGTTTCTGCCTGAAAATACAAATCATCTTTATATTCTAAAAATGAATTTGGATTGCTATCACCAGAAGTATTCATATCACTAACCAAACTAGTTCCTGTTGATGCACCATTTGTTCTATACAATTCAATACCTGAAGTACCTTCTGCAAAAAAATACGCAAATTCATTATACATTGTAAATCCTGCTGGATTAGAAGAAGCTGCACCAGGATTTATACTTAATAAAGTTGCATTGTCATTTGCTGTGTTAATTCTTACTAACTCCCTACCATTTGCAGTACCAGTTTCTGCTGAAAGCAAGATGTATTTATTAGCACCAGATTCATAATACGTTAAATGCATTGGATTTTCTGCATTATTTGGTACAATATCTATTTTTGATACTTTAGTTAAAGTACTTGGATTATACACATATAATTCTCTTCCTGAACCAGCATCTGCAGTAAAATATAGTTTTCCATTTGCTTCTAGAAAATCTGCAGGAAAACTACCAGCAGTTGCAGATGTTGTATTTATATCTTCAACCAAAGTTGGTAATTGATCACTTGGGTTTGCTAAATATAATTCTACACCAACATTATTGCTGCTATTTCCTGTTCTTCTTGCTGAAATAAAAAATGTATTATTAAATACTGTTTTTTCTCCTATCTCTTCCATAGCAATTATTTCTGAAGATAGTTGATTGTTAATATCTACTTTAGCTATTTGAGTTTTATTACTATTTGTAAAAAATATTTCATCATTTATAACATCTAAAGTTCCTTCACTTACATTTAAAGTTGAACTACCAATTAAATCATCACCAACATTTGTACTTCCTTGAAATGAAGTAATATAATTATCAAATTGAGTATTATTATCACTTAAAAGTGAACCTGTAAGAATTAGCTCATCATTTCCATTAACTGTTCTAACTTTAAAACTTGGAGCATCAGTAATAAAACCATAATTAGTGGTAGAAATTGAGACATCAACTTCTAATTTTGAATAATTTTCACCATCAAATCTATAAACATATTGCTTGCCAGAAGAATGATCTTCAGCAGTAAAATAAACTTCATTATTAAAAATGGTTATATTTTTTGGTTTACCATTTGCTATGTTTGGGTTTGTGGTAAGTCCTAAATTTGTTTCAAATTTAATTTGACCAAAAACGACATGCACACTCACTATTTCCCTCAAACTAACAATTAAGGGGGATGGCTCGCCTACTTCAGGATCTATACACTCTAGGTCAATAATTCGGCACTTAAGCAATATTGAACAGCCCTGTAAAATATAACAACAGATGAAGCAGACAACTTTTTAAGCAAGTACTATAAAGCCTCATCTAGGCATAGGCATTGCATCACAAGCACTGCAACAGCGTTAATAACGTTTTTATTCGCAACCTCTCGCGTAAGGTAAGGTAAAATCGCTACTATTACACTTAAGTAGCGATACCCATGCACCTGCTAAAAGCCCAACCCGGCGGATTCGTCGATGAAGAAGGCATCATCGACCTAGAACAAACACCAGCCCCCATCGTGGTGCTATCTGCTGCAGACAGCAGCCTAGCAGCACTTGCACAAGCCGTCGAAGCACTGCCCGCTGACTTCCCCGAGGTGCGTTTAGCTAACTGGATGCAGCTACTAAAACCCGCTGCATTTGACCTCTACCGAGACTCCGTACTCGACAAAGCACAAGTCGTGGTCGTGTCATTATTAGGTGGCAGCAGCTACTGGCAATACGGTGTCGAGATGCTGGAAGACTGGCTCAAAGCCGCTCGCCCAAACCAAACGAGACACCTCATCGTAGTATCAGGAGACGACAGCGTCGACCCAGAGCTAGAAGCACTTAGCTCACTAGGCACAGAGTCAACTCACCGAGTCTGGCGCTACTTCCGCGAAGGTGGCTTTGCCAATAGCCAGCAACTGTTTCATTACCTTGCCGACAGCTTTTTAGGCCTCAAAGCCAACTGGCAAGAGCCACAATCACTACCCCGCTGCATGCTCTACCTCCCCAATTCAAAATACGCACAAGCTAGCTTCAGCGAATGGCAAACCCGCTGGAAAAATAACGGCGTCACTGCAAGCTCCAATGCATCAACTGCATCAACTGCATCAAGTTCTAACGCAGCTGATTCATTCATCGCTACAAACGTCTGCGTAGTATTGTTTTACCGCAGCCACCTGCAAAGCGGCAACACCCGTATGTTCGACCAACTCATCGAACGCCTCGAAGCCCACGGCTTACAGCCACTCCCCATCGCCGTCGCTTCACTCAAAGACCCGGAATCCATCACGCTGGTCAACGCGCTTATCGAACAGTCCGACGCCAAGTTGATCCTCAACACCACCGGCTTCGCCAGCAACACCGTCGCCAGCCCCGACCTTAGCGCCGAGCCAACCCACTTCCAG
>CAKZQD010000039.1 GCA_937139485.1 uncultured Bacteroidota bacterium
AGTGAATAATAAAACTCCCCCAGAGTGTTACTATTACGTTAGTCACACCCGTTGATAATGGATCTACGTTTATTGTAAAGCATGCGTGCACGGTTATGGGTACCTTTCCTGGGGAAGCTACTATGTATTGCACGGACCTTAACAAAAACAATGAAAATACGCATACAACATATCAGCATCATCGTCGTATAATACGTACGAGTATACTACAGAATATATACAGCTGTATTGTTGATGGGGGGGTGGTATACCTTCAAAAAAAAAATATATGCTGTTTTTTTCAGCAAAAGTATTGAATTAGTGTTTAGTTTTTTTTAAAACTTAGCAAAAATTTACTGCATTAGCAAATAAGAAAACTGAACTATATTCAAGCAAAAAACTCAATCCATTTTCATTTTATACTACGTAAATAAAAAAAAGGTACAAAATTTGTATATTTTTACGTAAGCTAAAATCTTATGAAACAAGAAGAAAAAATAAAATGGGATTATCGCAATGAAATAAATAAGCCATTAAAATCTGGTACGCTTTTGCTTGCACAACCATTTATGGACGACCCCAACTTTATACGTTCTACTTGTCTCATTGTAAACCACATCAAAGAAGAAGGAACTTTTGGTTTTGTATTAAACCAAAAAACAAACAAAAAATTATCTCATTTTATAGACGCTGACTTCAATTTAGACTTTGACGTATATTATGGAGGCCCAGTAGGAAACGATTCTTTATTTTTTTTACATACAAATGAGCACCATATTTCTGGAGCAAAAAAAATAAGTAATAATATTTACTGGAATGGAAACTTTGACGAAATTATGGAAAAAATAGAAGCAGGAATAATTACATCTTCAGAAATTTTATTTTTTCTTGGTTACTCTGGCTGGGATAAAGGTCAGTTAAGAAAAGAAATTATCGAAAATTCTTGGATTGTTCAAAACGATGAACACTTTGCATTAAAAAACTTCACAAAGAATTTATGGAAAAATACGCTCTTAAAAATGAAAGGTATTTATGCCGAATTTGCAAATTTTCCAATAGATCCAAATTTAAATTAAACAAACATAAAACAAACAAAATGGTAAAAAATTATAAAAAGTTCGTTTTTATTATCTGTATATTAATGACTTTACAGCTTAATGCGCAAATAAGCCAAGGCGGAACACCAGAGTCTTTTAAAAGAAGTTTCAAAAATTCTATACAAGAATATGTATTGCCAGCAGTGTCTGAAAATTGGAAAATAAACCAAGCAGCAAATTCTGAAAAAAATGGAACAATAGATCCAATTGCAAAAAACATAGAAACAAATTTAACATTACAAAATTCTGGTACTTGGATAGAAAAAAAGAATGGTGATAGAATTTGGAGACTTACTATAAAGGCTTCTAATGCTATTGGAATAAATCCTTTGTTTAAAAACTTTTATTTGCCAGAAGGTTCAAAACTTTTTGTTTACAACAATGCACACACACAAATATTAGGTGCTTTTACAGCAAAAAACAATCATAGTTCGGAGTATTTTTCTACAGAAATTATTTTTGGAAATGAAATGACAATAGAATATTTTGAACCTAAAGAAGTTAGAAATAAAGGGAAATTTACAATAGAAAAAGTAGGTAGTTTTTATAAAGACCTAGTTCATAATGATAATACTAAAGGTTTTAACGACCCAGATAATATTTGTCAAATAAATATAAATTGTTCTGAAGGAAATAATTTTCAAGATCAAAAAAATGGTGTAGCAAGAATTCTTACAACATATTCTAGTGGTCAAGGTTGGTGTTCTGGCAGCTTAATAAACAATGCTGCAGATAATAAAGAGTATTTTCTAACTGCATATCATTGTGGAGATGAATCTACAAATCAACAGTTTAATCAATGGATTTTTTATTTCAATTATGAATTTAATGGCTGTAATAATTCAACAACAGCACCAATTACTACAAACTCGGTAACTGGTGCTCAAGTAAAATCTAGATCAAATGATTTAAACTCAACGAGTATAAGTTCGGATTTTTTGTTATTAGAATTAAACAATACAATACCAAGTTCGTATAATCCTTATTATAATGGTTGGAATATTTCTTCAACAACAACTTCTTCTGGAGTTGGAATACATCACCCGCTTGGCGACACCAAGAAAATTTCTACATTCACAAGTACTCCTAGCACTACAGGTGTTCAATGGTCTGGCACTGGCTATCTTCCTGTTGCTGGCACAACACATTGGAGCCTCAGCTGGTCTAGCACCTCAAATGGTCATGGAGTTACAGAAGGTGGTTCTTCTGGTTCCCCTTTATTTAATTCAAATGGAGAAATTATTGGAACTTTATCTGGAGGCGGTTCTAAATGTGTAAGTCAAAACCTAAGTGATCAATATGGGAAAATGAGTTATCATTGGAGTTCTAATGGAACAGCAAACAATAGGCAATTAATGCCTTTTTTAGACCCAAACAATACTGGAATTACATCTTTATCTGGCTCTTCAACTCCTGGTAGTGGTTCAAGTGGATTATTTAATGATGCTGCTTTAACAAGTTTTGTAAGCCCAAGTAATATTAATTGTGATTTTTTAGTTTCCCCAAAAGTAATTTTAAAAAATAATGGTACTACAAACTTATTATCTGCTAGTATTTCTTATCAACTAAATTCTGGAGCAGCTATTGTAACCAACTGGACGGGAAGCCTTGCAACAGGAGAAACAGAAGAAGTATCTTTAACTTCAACAATAACTAGTCTTGAAAACAATACAATAACAGCTACCGTAAACAATCCAAATAGTTTACCAGATGGCAACATAAATGACAATTCTATAGACTTAGACTTTGAAGCTGGTGTAAGTTTGTCTATACCGTTTTACGAAAACTTTGAAGCAAACCCTACTATAAATAATCTTGCAGTAGTAAATACTGACAATGATGAAACTTGGTCTTTTTCAGAATATGGAGGATTTGAAAAAAGTAGCAATGGAGTATTTATAGATAACTGGGACTATGATGCCGTAGGACAATACGACTGGTTTATAACAGATGCTTATGATTTTACAAACATAGAGGCAGAAGAATTGCACTTTGATTTAGCATATACTTATTACCAACAAACAAATGGTACAAATGTTTCTTATGATTCTTTAGGAATAGCAGCATCTTTAGATTGTGGAGAAACTTTTACTTGGATTTGGAAAGAAGGAGGAATAAATCTTGCTACAAAACAAGGCGGTTCTGGAGTAGAATTTAATCCTACAGAAGCAGATTGGGATAATAAAATAATAAATTTAGATCAATTTGATGGTGAAGCTTCTGTACAATTTGCATTTATAGCAATAAATGGCTATGGTAACAATCTTTATTTAGATAATGTTTTAATTGGTAAACAATATGTAAATATTGGTGAAATAAAAACCTTTGAAAATCAAATTAAACTATTTCCAAACCCAGCAAAAGATTTTATTTCACTAGAATATCCGATTGAAGAAAATTTAAGTTTTTCAATAATGAACACAATAGGTCAAAATATAAATAATGGTATTTTAAATAAAGATGCTTCATTACAAAAAATAGATATTTCAACTTTAAATAAAGGAATATATTATATAGAAGTAAAATCTAGTTCTGCAAAAAAAATAATGAAATTTGTTAAGGAATAATTTAAAGAAAACTTTATAATACAAAAGCCACTAAACAAGATTATTTAGTGGCTTTTGTATAAGTATATTTTGAAGTTGAAATTTGTGAAAAACGAATCAATAATCAAAAGTTTTAAAAATTTGTTGTGCTTTTTTATATTCTGTTGGTACTCCAATATCTATAAAAAATGCTTCAAACTGTTTTCCATAAATTTTTTGCTTACCGGCTTGTTTTTGAAAAAAATCATTTTCTAAAGAAAACTTAGTTTCTATTTTAAAATCTTTAAGTGCATTTTTAGCTAAAATATAGACTCCACCATTAATCAAACCTTTTTCAGATTTGTCAGATTTTTCTGAAAACTTTGTAATTTCTTGTTCCTTATCTAAAATTACTTCACCATACCTTCCTACATTTTCTACTTGTCTTATTGCTAGAGTAGCTTTTGCCTTTTTTAATAAATGAAGACCTAGTAAATCAGTAATATTTGCTTCAAAAAAAGAATCTCCATTTAATACAATAACATTGTCAGTATTGCATTTTTCTAATGCTAATTTTATTCCACCACCTGTTCCTAGTGGTGTTTCTTCTTTTGAATAAATGATAGAAATTCCTAGATATTCGTCTTTGAAATAGTCAACTACTTTTTCAGCTAAATAACCTACAGAAAGTACTACTCTATTTACATTATAATGCTTTAGATATTTAATTAAATAAACTAAAAAAGGTAAATCGGCAACTTGCGCCATTGGTTTTGGTACATCATTTACAACAGATTGCAATCTTGTGCCAAAGCCACCAGCTAAAATTATAGCTTCTCTATTTAGCTTATTGTTAAATAGATGAACAGCTTGCTTATCTTCTATTTTGTTTTTATTCTGGAAAAATTCCATTTTCTACAATTTCACAAATTATATGTCCAATTAATATATGACTTTCTTGTATTCTTGGAGTATCGGTACTTGGTACATTTAGCAATACATCAGCTTCTGTTTTCATTTTTCCGCCAGTTTTTCCAGTAAGTGCTATATTTAATAAACCTCTTTTGTGTGCTTCATCAAATGCTAAAACTATATTTTTAGAGTTTCCAGAAGTACTCAAGCCTATTAAAACATCTCCTTTCCTACCCTTTGACATTATCATTCTAGAAAAAATTTCGTCATAAGAATAATCATTTGCAACGGCTGTTAAATATGAAGTATTTACGTGTAATGCTTCTGCAAAAAGTGGTTCTCTATCTTTATAAAATCTTCCAGAAAGTTCTGCTGCAAGATGTTGAGCATCTGCTGCGCTTCCTCCATTTCCACAAAATAAAACTTTACCGCCGTTTTTAAGACAAGTAATACAAATTTCAGCTGCTACTTCTATCTGTTTCAACAAAGCATCATTTTCTAATAATGCTTGCTTTACTGCAATAGATTCTTTTATTTTATTTAATACAAAGCTCATTTTCTAATTTTTCAATTGTAAATTTAAGCAATTCAATAATATTAATTAGCACTATTTGCTTATGAATATTTTATCTTTACCATTTATGGCAAAAAATTTTAAAGACATTGTAAAACATTATTTTAAAAGGTATCCAGATTTTGGTGTTTCTTTGGAAAATAATTTACCTAGAGATATTAAAACTATTTTTGTAATTCCTTGTTTTAAAGAACCAGAAATATTAAAAACTTTAGATTCTCTTATAAAATGTGAAACGCCAAATCATAATACTTTGGTTTTAATTCTTGTAAATGCAAGTGAAAATGCTCCTCAAGAAATTAAAGATTTTAACAAAAAAACTTTTGATGATATTCAGCTTTTTATTTCAAAAAAAGAGTGTAAAAACTTATATTTTAGAGCTATACTAAAAAATAATTTACCAGCAAAACATGCTGGTGTAGGTTATGCCAGAAAAACACTAATGGATAGTGCATTAAAGATTTTTGAAACACAAAATCACGATGGCGTAATTGTAAACACAGATGCAGATTGTTTATTTACTTTAAACTATATAAATAGTATAGAAAACACTTTTTTAAATGAAAAAATAAAACTTGCCGTAATGCATTATGAGCATAGAATTGAGCAAGAAAAAAATGAAAGCATTGCAAAAGGAATTACCGAATACGAATTGCATTTGAGATATTACAAGCAAGCACTTGAGTGGACAAATTACCCAAATGTGCTCGAAACTATTGGTTCTTGTATGGTTTGCAGAGCAAGCACTTATGCTTTGGAAGGCGGAATGAATAAACGAAAAGCCGCTGAAGATTTTTATTTCATTAATAAATTAGCAAAAAATCACGTTTCTACAACTATTACAAAAGCGGCTGTTTTACCTTCTTGTAGAACTTCAGACAGAGTGCCTTTTGGCACAGGAAAAGCTATGAATGACTATATCGAAACAGAAACTGAAGTATTTCAAAGCTATGATTTTGAATGTTTTCAAGCTTTAAAAAAATTTGTATCGCAAATAGAATGGCTTTACAATAATGATTTTAAAAACATAGAACTAGATAATACTTCTAAAGCATTTTTGAACAAAATAGATATAGAACAAAATTTAATAAACATTAAAAAACAAAGCAATAATTTAAACCGTTTCATCAATAGATTTTTTTATTGGTTCGATCACTTAAAAGCACTTCAATTTATTCATTTTATGACCGAAAATAAATTTTCAAAAATTGATATTGATAAAGCTGCTCTTCAGTTTTTGTATTATAAAAATGAAAATATACTATTTGAAAATACTTTTGAAATTTTAGAGAAATTTAGAAAAAATGAAAAAGAAAGTAATTCAAGATATTGAAAATAAAAAGGCAATTTGGTTTGCAATATCAGATTTATATTTAGATTCTGAATTAGATGATTTTGATTTTAAACGCATTGCTTTAGATATTTATAATAGTTCGTTTAGTATAAAAAAAGTTATCGAAATAGATAAATACGATGTATTTCCTGTACTAATTTACAATTTGCTAAGTGTTGCTGGAATTTGGGGAAGTTTTGAAAAAGAATCACTTAATAATGCAATAATTAAAAACCTAGAGAATAGGAATTTTGTAACAAAAATATTTTTAGAATTTTTCTACCTAATTTTTAAAGGAATAAACAAAGACAGTTGGAAAAAAATTGAAAAAGAATATTCGAATTTAAAAGAAAAACAATGAATTTATCTGAAATAGAATGGCAAGTAAAAAAATTTGAAGAACTTACTTTAAATGAACTTTACGATATTATGCATTTGCAACAAGAAGTTTTTGTTGTAGAACAAAATTGTGCATATATAGATGCAGATTATAAAGATCAAAAATCTTTGATGGTAAATGGCTATTTTAAAACTAAATTAGTAGCACACACAAGAATTGTTTTTCCTGGTATTTCATACAAAGAGGCTTCTATAGGCAGAGTTGTAACACATCAAAAAACTAGAGGAAGTGGTTTAGGACAGTTACTTATGGATAAATCTATCGAAACTTTAGAACAAAATTTTGGTTCTACTTGCAGAATTTCTGCTCAAACTTACTTAATAAACTTTTATAAAAAATATGGTTTTGAAATTTCTTCAGAAGAATATTTAGAAGATGATTTACCACATATTCAAATGTATAGAAAATAAGTACGAATTAAAATAAAGCAATCATTTTTTCTATTTCCTCTTGTTTTTCTACTTGATTTGCGTTTTCAAAATAAGCTTTTACATAAAACAATAATTCCTTGATTATCATTTTATTATCTGCTGGTTTAAAAAAAATATCTTGTTTTTCTTTTTTTATTTTTTTCAGATAGGTCAAAATCTCTTGTCTTCCAAAAACAGTTCCTTTATTAAATGGGTTTATGTAAAACATACTTTCGTTTTGTGTATTATCATTAAAGTTGATGATAAATTTTTTTTGATAACTTAAACAAAAATGTTTGTATAAATTTACACCATAAATAGGTAAATTTAATTCTTGAGCAATTATTGTATAAAGAATACCTATAAGTATTGCCGAACCTTTTTTTGCTTCTAAAACATAGTTTATACAAAAATCATTAATATCTGGCTTTTCATTTATTTTACTTTTAAAACCAAACTGACCAAAAAATATATGATTAAATACGCTTACTAATTCAAGTGGCGTTAAATCATTATTTATTTCTAACCATATTTTTTGTTTAATTCCTGAGATAGAAGTCTTAATATTTTCACTATCTAAATCTGGAAATTGATATTTTGCAATAATTTCTACTCCATTATATAAGTCTGGATTATTAGAATTACTCCATTTTTTTAAAGCTTTATAAACTTCATTAAAATTAATTTGGTCTATTATTGATTCTATTCTTTCTTGCACCAAAGGGCTTGTGCTTATTCCCCAAGAGTTTTCTAAATTAAATACAACTTCTTCTCCATAAGAAAGTAGCTTATTGGTAACGTTTTCTAAAATCATTTCATCTTCTTCATCGAGCAGACGAATTAAAGCCTCAATTTCTGTTTTCTTTGACATAAAATACTAGTACAAAACAAAAAAAAATTATTTTTTCTTAGTTGTTTTAGGTTTTGCTTTAGCCTTAGCTTTTGGCTTCGCCTTTGCTTTTGTAGCTGCTTTAGTTTTAGTTGCTGCTTTTTTTCCTCTTTTAGGTGGCTGGTTTTCCATAATATGCAAAACCTGTTCTAAATCAAGTGTTTTTGCATCTGTATCTTTCGGAATTTTATAATTCGTTTTTCCTTTCTTTATATAAGGTCCCCATCTTCCATTCAACACTTCAATTTCGTGTTCAGGGAAAGACATAATATGCTTTTCGGCATCAGATTTTCGCTTGGCGTGTATTAAATCAACGGCTTCTTCTAAAGTAATTTTATAAGGATCTAAACCAGAATCTTTAGTTATAGATACAAATTTACTATTGTGCATTACATAAGGTCCAAAACGTCCAATAGATGCTTTTACAACTTTGTCTTCAAACTGCCCAAGTTCTCTAGGCAATTTAAATAGCTCTAATGCTTCTTCTAATGTAATTGTTTCTAAATGCTGTTCTCTTAGCAATTTAGCAAATTTGGCTTTTTTACCTGCTTCCTCATCTGTAACACCTAGCTGTACCATTGGACCATACTTACCCATTCTTGCTATAATTGGCAAACCAGTTTTTGGGTCATCACCTAGTGCTCTTTCTCCACTTGCACGATCTGCATGTTCTGTAGTATGTGCTACTGTTTTGTGAAAAGGTGTATAAAATTTTCCTACCAATTCTGTCCAACTTGCACTTCCGTCTGCTATTTTGTCAAAGCTTTCTTCCATTTGAGCAGTAAATGAATAATTCATAACTTCATCGAAATGTTCTACTAAAAAGTCAGTAACAACCATTCCAATATCTGTTGGAAATAACTTCATATTTTCTGCGCCAACATTTTCAGAAGCAACTTCGCTCTTTATTTTTCCAGCTTTCAAACTTAAAACTTGATAATCTCTCTTTTTACCTTCACGGCTGGTTTTTTCAACATAAAATCGCTTTTGAATTGTTGAAATTGTTGGTGCATAAGTAGAAGGACGACCTATTCCTAGCTCTTCTAATTTTTTTACTAAACTTGCTTCAGTAAATCGTGCAGAAGCTTTTGTAAATCTTTCTGTTGCCGTCATTTCATTCAAATCAAGAACTTGACCTTCGCTTAAAGGTGGAAGCATTCCAGAAGTGTCTTCATCTTCATCATCTTCATCTTTTCCTTCTAAATAAACTTTTAAAAATCCGTCAAAAATCATAACCTCACCTTTTGCTGCAAGGGTTTCTTCTGCTTTTGAAATATCTATAGTAACTACGGTTCTTTCTAACTGCGCAGGACTCATTTGTGAAGCAATAGAACGTTTCCAAATTAAATCATAAAGCCTTTTTTCATCAGCATTAGAACCTGCTTCGTTTTCTGTAAAATCTGTTGGTCTTATAGCTTCGTGTGCTTCTTGTGCGTCTTTATTTTTTGTTTTAAAAACTCTTGGAAATGAATATTCTTTGCCATAATCTTCAATAATAGCTTTTTTGGCACCATCAATTGCCGTTTGAGAAAGATTTACACTATCTGTTCTCATATAGGTAATCTTTCCAGATTCATATAGTTTTTGTGCTACTTGCATTGTTTTGGCTACAGAAAAGTATAGCTTTCTACTGGCTTCTTGTTGTAAAGTAGAAGTTGTAAACGGTGCAGCTGGATTTCTTTTTGCTGGTTTTTTGGTAATATCTGCTATAGAAAAATCAGATTCTTGGCATTTCTTTAAAAAATCGTTTGCTTCTTCTTCAGTTTTAAACTTTTTAGCTAAATCTGCTTTTAATAATACAATTTTACCTTTAGTATCTTCAATATCAAACAAAGCAGAAACTTTAAAGAAAGACTCCGTTTTGAAATGCATGATTTCTCTTTCTCGCTCTACTATTAAACGAACAGCTACAGACTGTACTCTTCCTGCAGATAATGATGGTTTTATTTTTTTCCATAAAACTGGAGATAGTTCATAACCAACCAATCTATCTATTACTCTTCTTGCTTGCTGCGCATCTACTTGCCCCATTCTTAGTTTCCTAGGGTTTTCTATGGCGTTCAAAATAGCTGTTTTCGTAATTTCTGTATAAGTAATTCTTTTTGCCGTTTTTGGATCTAAACCTAGTACGTGACACAAATGCCAAGAAATGGCTTCTCCCTCACGATCCTCATCCGTTGCTAGTAAAACTTCATCAACTTTTTTTGCTGCTGCTTTCAATTTTTTTACAACATCTTTTTTATCTGCCGTAACTTGATAGTTTGGTTCAAAATTATTTTCTACATCTATAGAAACATCTTTTTTGGGTAAATCTCTAATATGACCATAAGATGATTCAATGATATAATCATCACCCAAATACTTTTGGATGGTTTTTGCTTTAGATGGTGACTCTACAATTACTAACTTCTTTGACATATATACAATCTTCTATTGATTAAACAAAGTACAAAAGTAGCTTTTGTTTTATAAACACAAAGAAAAAAATGTTTTTTAAACCAAATTATACCCAGAATAAATAATGAATTTGCATTTATAGATGGCTATTTTTGTTTTTCATAAAAAGTATTACAAGTATAAAATATAGCTTTTAAACCATAATATTCTGAAATATATTATTTAAGCATAGAAAAAATAATGTTGAAAATTCCTAAAATAAAAAAGCGCAATTTTACAAAATAAAATTACGCTTTTATATAAATAATGTTTAGCTTTTTTGGTCTACATCTTAACTATTTTCAAATGTTTTTCTACTGTACTACCAAAACATTTAATAAAGTATGTTCCAGAACTATATCCTTTAAGTGATATTGAAGTTTCAGATTCAATTCCATTATTATTCAATAATCCAGTTTTTATTTTTCTTCCTAAATTATCATAAATTTCAAAATTTAAATCTTCCTTTTGTAATGAAACAGCTTTAACAATTATATTGAAATTACCAGGTGTTGGGTTTGGATATACCAAAATTTCGTTTGATAAAACATCATTTAAACTATTTATATTAAGAGTAGTATCAGAACCAGAAGTATCTGATTTATATTCAATAATAGTTGTATTTTCAAAATCACAGATACCAGAACCATCTGAAAATACTACTTCATAAGTACCAGCTGATAAATTTAAAAATGTATTTGTGCTTACAAAAGTTTGTCCACCGTCTATACTATATTGGTATGGTGCAGAACCAGTAGTTGGGTTTACAATAATAGCTCCGTCTACTGCAAATTCAGAACTTGCATCAAGAGTAGTAATTTCTGCTTTCATTTCACAAACTTCAACAGGTATTTGCTGCTCATAATTACAAATTCCCTGCGCATCTTGAATAATTACATTATAATCTCCTACTGCCAAGTTTGGAAATAAATTATTTGAAACAAAATTTTGACCTCCATCTATACTATACATATAAGGTGCAATTCCAGAAGTAGGATTAATTTCGATAGAACCATTTGCTACAATTGTAGAAGAAACTAAAGTTGCATCTATATTTGCTGAAGTAAAAGCACAAGATTCTATTGTAACATTATTTTGGTATGTACAACTACCCGCCGCTCCTTCTATAATAATGTTATAATTTCCAGCAGCTAAACTATCAAAAGTATTATTTGCAGAAAAAGTAATTCCACCATCTATACTATATTGAAATGGACTAATTCCTGCATTTGTATTAATTGTTATAGCACCATCTTCTATACCAAATAAAGATGCATTTGTAACATCAACACTTGCAGTAATACTACAGCCTGTTCCATTAGGGCAGAAAAACTCTTGCGCTTCGTGTCCAAAATTTCCACTATTAAACACCAAAGAACTTCCATTTACATCTAAAACTGAAAAGTCTCCATTTCCATATCCACAGCAAATTCCGTCTCCAAAAGAATCAAATACAAATATAGAAAAACAAGAATTGTAATTCACGCAAATATCTTGACTAAAAGAACTCATTCCAGACTGTAAAGAACCGCTTGCTACTACTTTATTTGCCACTTCGTCATACAGTTCCCAAGAAGTTTCTTGTGGGTAATTATCTGGATTTATTATAAAAGTAATTATATCAAAATCAGAACCTAAATCTGTAGTTGTAGAAGCAGAATTATTGCTTAAATCACCATCTGCTTGGTTGTTTATACTTAAAATATTTAAAGTAATATTATTATTTAGTTGTTGAAGATTTTCATTTACATTTATTGCTACAACTTCCTGATCTTGAAATGCAATATCTAATATTACATTAACAGTATCTACTGCTAAACCATTTGCAATTACTTGTATTTCTGCATCGGTAATTGTAGTTTCTCCGTTATTAATAATTTCTGTATTAAGTGCTACTACATCGTCACAAAGTACTTCAACACCAGCAATAGAAATTTCTCCTTCTAATATGTGCAGATTGCTTAAAACAATATTTAAAGTGTCATTATTTCCGTACTCATCGTTAACATCTGTAACAATACCTGTAATATTATAATTGCCTGTAACAGAAAAATCTTGTGGTACTGAAAATTGAAAATCAGCATCTTCAAATGCTTTTATAGTATCTGAAATAGTAATAGTTTCTACCAACTGCCCATCTACCAATAATGAAAGATCAAAATCTGACATTTTATTTAAACCTGTGTTTGATATTTTTGCTGAAACGAGTTCACTATTTCCTAAGCTTGAAGAAGATTGAGGATTTAAAATTTCTGTAAACTCTAAATCACTATTAGCTTTAATATCTGCCCAAAAAGAAACCCAAGGTCTGGCTTGTTTTATAATTAATTGATCTTGAGCGGTTACTTTATATTCTATATCCATTCCAAAACCTTCTGCGCCTACTACGTCATATAGTATTGCAAATTCGTCATGAATAACAGTAAGATATTCTCTCATTTGGTCAAGATGTACTTGATCCATTACCAAATCACCCGGGTTTACAAGGTTTGACAATCTTAATACTAAATAACCAGCACCATTTGTAACATCTTCATACAATAAAATTTCTTCGGGTACAGAGTTTGGATCTGGGTTTGTAATCAATGATTCTCCTACTTGTGTATTTAAATAAAAAGTACTGTCGGTTTCATAAACTGGGTCTATACTAATTCCTACGCCATTAGATTGTTCGTCTTCAAAATTAGAATGACATAAAATACCCATTGCTGCAATATAATGGTCTACACGATAAAAGTCTCTTTCTTCGTAAGCTCTAAAATTCCACATACTTGCATAAACTTGCTTTATAGATTTAGAAATATGCCCTTCGTCTAGGTGTTGTGTTTTTGAGGTGTATAAACCTGCTCCGCTAAAGCCTGGCAAATCTTCATTATTTGTACTTGATCTACATCTTACCTTGGTACCAACCGGAAAAGCATCGTGCATTACCTGTAAATCATCTAACATCCATTGTGGCATTGGTGCATTTTTTATAGATTTTCTAAAATCTTTTAATCTTTGGATTCTAAAATTTAAATCTGTAGAAAAAGTTGGATTATCTATCATCACTTGTGCTTCTTGATAAAAGTTATTAAACTTCATAAACTCATCGTAATAATAAAATGGTATTCCAAAACCATCTGGAATAGTTCCACTTGGAAAACCAAAAGATTGCATAGTTGCCACATTTGAGCATTTTGCACCAAAAGCTGTTGCCATTTCAAACTCAATAGAATCTAAAGGCATAATATTTTGTATACTTAAATCTCGAACAGGTATTTGTGCTTGCGTTGGTCTTAAATTTTCATACCAATCATTTACCTCTGTGAGTGTTGCTTTTCTAATGGTATATTTATCATTTTCAACTTTATAATAAATATAATCATTCAATAAATTAGATATAGAATCTATCAATAAAGGATCTTTAATGTAAGCATTCGGAACATCGTCTTGAATAGCTCTTAAATTTACGTGAGAAAGTGGTGTTTGTACTACAGAAGTAATAATTCCTCCAACTCTTGGTAATGAATTTGGTAAAGCGTCATATAAAACTATATCTCTAGAACCTGGGCTTTCGTTAAGCGATGTCATGTGTTTAAAAAATCCATAACCTTCTGCTTCGTGAAAAGGAATATAGTTTATTTCTGCAAAAACATCAGATTCTAAAACTACTTCTACCCTAGAACCAACAAAATCTGCAGCATAATTATTTAAGTGATTACTTTCATCAGATTGACCTATAAAATGATTCATATTATTTTGCAAAAAAGGCATATTTGCCATTAATAACTCATAAGTTCTCTGTGTTGCTTCAAAATCTTTAGCATCTCCAAACGAAAAATTAAATGAATAACTTCCAATAACCCCATTTGGAGAAATATCTGTTGGATTAAAAACTATCTCTCCAGATCCATCATCTCCGCTTACGCTAGCTCCAATGCCACTCCAAAAACTGGCGTGTATTGTATATGTATTACTATTTATGAAGTAAACTTGTGGGTTTGGTGAATCTCTGTTTAGTATACCAAATTTTACATACTGCTGACCATCTAAAAATGGTGCCCAAGAAACATTGTTTATAGTTGCCAAATTGTTAAAAGTCTGCGCATCTGGTATAGAAGTTGCTCCGTCTACAAATGCAATAGGATCTGCAAAATTTAGTGGCGCATCTGTTGGCATATTATTAAATTCTGTAATATCGTCTATCCCATCGCCATCTATATCGCCAGGGCTGGCAATATCATAGGCTGTAATTGTATAATTAGACAATGGATATGCTGCTCCTGGTTCAGAAATTACCATGGTTCCATTTACACCCATCGTTATTGATGTTTCCCATTCGAAAGTGGCACTATGCTGCGCTTCTAATATGTAATATTTGCTTGCTTGTGCTTGTATAGACAATTGAACTTGACCAACACTATTTACAGAATAATTATCTATAGTTACCACTTGAGCAACTGAAGTATTTATGAAGACAATTAAACAAATAATGAATTGAATAGTTTTTTTAATCATAATAAAATGTTTAGTTTAGGCTACTAATATACTAAATTTTAATACAATTTGGTTACTAAGTTTACTTTACTGTTATAGAAGAAGTGTACTTCAGACATTATTATTGTTGTATTTTATGTTTTATTCATCACAAACAAATGTTGTATGTAATAAATGAAGTCTTGCTTTGTTTTTATAAATTACTACTTGGTAAATACGATTATATATATCTAAATCAAAAGCACCAATATCTTCTCCAACTAAAATACCTGCCAAAACACCTGTAGTATTGCTATGCCCTACTACAAGTACATCTTTTTTATTTTCTAATAGCATTTGTGAAAAATCTTCAAGTTCATTTGCATTATATTCTTTTACTTGAAGTGCTTTTGCTGTAGCTGTTGGCAAGGCTGTACTTTTGGTTCTAATATAATCGGTAGAATATACTTCTTTAATTGAAACGTCACTTAAAAACTTACTGAGATACTCAGATCTTTCTTCGCCACATTTTGTAAGTGGTGGATCTGTAGAATTATTTGTATTGTAATCTTTTTCTGAATGTCTAACTAGATATATTGTAAATATTTCAGAACAATTTTGTGCACTTATTGGAGATTGAAACGTCAATAAGATTAATATTAATAAAATATATTTTTTCATAATTTTATTTTATAAGTTTAATAAATAAATGCTTCAATTGTTTCTTTTTGAAAAATAAAACAACACTTATTTTCCAAATATAAGATTAATAGATATTTTTTGTGTATTCAAGAATATAAAAAACACAATTTAGGATAAACAAAGCTTATACCAATTTTTGAAATAAAAAAAACTTAGAATAAAAAAATTCAACTTTTACTAAAGTAATAATTCTAATATATTTATTACATTTGCAAAAAAAACACAATGGAAAATTATAGTATTACACCTATTGATAGTAGTTCTTTAATGAAAAAGGCTCATAATGACTTAAAAGAGCATTGGCCTATGGCAATTGGTGGAATTGTTTTATCATTATTAGCATCTATTGCTGCTAGTTTTATTCCTTTTGGAAGTATTATTGTTGGTGGTCCTTTAGCTTTAGGAATATCTATTTACTTTTTAAATGTAGTACGTAATAAAGATGCTCGAATAGAGAATTTTTTCGATGGTTTTAAAAATTTTGAAAATGCTTTACTGGGATATTTTTTTATGTTTTTATTTATAATATTATGGTCTTTATTATTTATTATTCCTGGAATTATTGCAGCTATAAAATACGCAATGACCTTTTTTATACTAGCAGATGATAGAGAAATTTCTGGAAGCGATGCTATAGACAAAAGTATTGCTATGATGAATGGACATAAAATGGATTATTTTGTTCTCAATTTAATTTTAGTTTTAATTTCTATTCCTGTAACATTTTTAACATTAGGAATAGGTTTACTTTGGTTTATACCTTTTTCTTACGCTACTCAAGCAAATTTTTATAATTCTATAAAAGGATACGATGAAGACGACCAATTGAGTTTAGAGGACAATCTAATAAATTAGAAATAAAAAATGACTATCCGTTTAAATACAGTAAGTCTAATTTTGCGAAGAATGTTTCTCCCTTGAGGGAGATAAGAGGGTGATTCTTCGACAAAAATCACCCATCTACTTCCCTCAAGGGAAGAACAAGACTCGCAAAACATAAACCGATTAATTATTTATGCCTTTAAACGGATAGTCATTAAATAAAATATTTTATACTATTTTAGAATAAATTTTCTTATTTCAACTGCATTTTCCATTTCTACTTTCATATAATATATTCCAGCTTCAAACTTGCTCATATCAAATGTAAAAAGAGATTTATTGATGTTTTTTTCATCTATTAGTTTTCCATTTAAACTGTAAATTTTGACAAAAGCGTTATTAGAATTATGATTAAGTGATAAAGAAATTTTATCGCTTGTAGGATTTGGGAAAATTGTAAAACTGTTAGAATTTTCTCTTGAAACACTTGTTGTTTCTATAACAATTTTTTCGGTAAACTCGCTTACTTCTCCTTCTAAAGATTCTACAGATAATTTTACAAAATACTCTCCTTTTTGTTGGTATTCTTTTACAAAAGGGAAAAAACCTATATAAGAAGTGCCGTCACCAAAATCCCAAAGATATTTGTACAAGCTACAATTATTAGGATTGGATTGATTGTAAAAACGAACTTTTGCATTGGTTTGGCTATAAATAAAAGATGCATTTGGAGTTTCGCCATCTTTTACTAAAACAAAAGTAGTGTCGTGACCTTGTATTCCAAAATCATTTGAAGCAGTTACAACAACTTCATAAAGCCCCAATTGATTATATGTATGCGATACACTTAAAGCATTATGGTTTTCGACTATTCCATCACCAAAATTCCAAGAATAATTGTAAGGAAAACCTGAAACACTTCTTTCAAAAGTAATATTTCCATCGCAATTTAATTCATATATTGTATTGCCACTCGAAGTAGAAACACTCGAATAATCACTCACTAAATCAATACTCACTGATGGTTTTGGCTGAATTTTCCATAATGAATCAATTTCTAAATCGCTAAGTGCTCTATCATATATTCTAACTTCATCTATAATACCAGAAAAACTAGCCAATTGCTGACAAACATTTCCAGCACTTGTTAATGCAGAACCAATTGTTAATGGAGCTGAGCCATCTTCAATATCTGGAACAACATTAGAACCAAATGAATTTTGAGTTGAACTCATTGCTTTTCCATTTACATAAAATCTTGCTACATCTATTGGTTGGTTTACTACTAAAGGTTTTTGAAAAACTAAAACATAATTTCGCCAACCTAAATAATTTGTATTACTATAATCACTAACTATTAAAGCTCTTTGAGTTTGTGTAAGATTAGACCAATAAAAAACAGGTTCTCTAGTAGCGTTTGGTTGTATATTAAAAAGAAATTGACGTTGCTCTTCAGAACATACAGTATAAGCATATTTAGCTAAAAATAGTTGCTGATTGTTTCCAGAAAGTGTTTCTTCGGTAATATTAACCCAAACTGAAATTGTAAATTGATTGCTAGTGAAAACTGTATCTAAAACATCTCCGTAATTTATAAAATCATTATTACCATCAAAAGCATAAGCCGAATTTGGATTGCCAAAACGGTCATTTGTAGGAAGTGCTTCATTAAGAATACCTGTTATACCACTTGAACTTATATCATTTGGTGTTCCTTCAAATGGTGTGTAAAAAACTAAACCTTGGTCTAAATTTATTTGAGAAAATAAATCTAAACTGAAAATAAGCAATAAAAAAATGCAAAAATACTTTTTCATATAAATTTATTTTAAGTGTATTTTACAATAATACTATTTTATAACTATAAAAAACGCTATACTAAAAAATATGACAATAATATTACTTTTAATTATTTAAAGCAGTAAAGTTAAAATTAAAGATTTTTTTCAATTACTATTACAACAAAAATGAAATTGTAATTGTACTCAAATATATTTTAATCATTAAAAAAATAGTTATATTTACTTTTCAAAACTAGTATAAATGAACCTTCAAAAATTCACAGATAAGATAATAAATTTCAACGATAAATCTAGAGTTTGGATTTATCAAGCAGATAGAATATTAACAGACAATGAAGTAAATAGTATAGCTCAAGAATTAAAGCCATTTATATCATCTTGGGCGCATCACGGTTTGCCATTAAAAGCAGATTTTGGTGTTTTATATAATTTGTTTATTGTTTTTGTAGTAGATGAAACTGTTGCAGATATTGGTGGTTGTGGAATAGATAAATCTGTACATATTATTCAAAAATTTACTAAAGATTTAAAAGTAGATTTTTTTAACAGATTGGCAATTGCATATTTTAATGAAGAAAAAATAGCCTGTATAGATAAAGATAGTTATTCTGAATTAATAAATACAGACCAAGGCTGGACTGAAGAAAACTTAGTTTTTAATAATCAAATAAATACACTAGCTGCGCTAAAAAATAACTGGATAATTCCTTTCAAAAATAGTTGGCATAAAGATTTTTTTGAAACAAAAGATAGTTTTAATTTATCCTTATAAAAAAACACTCATCTTAAATACAAATAGTTTATCTAATAAAACCATATGAGTTTTATTGATAAGTGCAAAAAGTATATTTATCAAATACAAATTCGCATATCTTATTAAAATTCAGTTTTTGGGTTTTAGGTTTCACGGCTGGCAAAAACAACCTGGTCTAAAAACGCTACACGATATGGTAGATAAAACATTGTCTTTTGTTTTTGAACATTTTGACTACAAGACTATTGGTGCTGGCAGAACAGATGCAAAGGTTTCTTCTCAAAAATATATTTTACAGCTTTTTACCAATGAAGAGATTATAGCCATAGATTTTATAGAAAGTTTTAATAAAAATGTTCCAGGAGATTTAAAAGCACTAAGCATAAAACCCTGCGCTTTGAAATATAACTTGATAGGCGCACCAAAATTAAAAACCTATCACTACTATTTTTCTTTTGGCGAAAAACAACACCCCTATGCTGCGCCATTTATGGTTGGCTATACCGAAAATTTAGATATTGAAGCCATGAAAAAAGCCGCCTTGTTATTTCAAGGAAAGCATTTTTTTAACAAATACTGTTGCAAACCATCTGCCCAAACAAAATTTTATAGAGAAATAAATACTTGTGAAATTATAGAAAACAAAATTTTACAGGCTAACTTTTTTCCAAAAAAAACATACGTTTTAGCAATTAAAGGCAGTGGTTTTTTACGTTATCAAATAAGATATACAATGGCAGTTTTACTAGAAGTAGGAAGAGGAAATATGACATTAACAAATATTAAAAATTCACTTCAAGAAAACAATGATAAAAAACCATGGTCGTTTATTGCAGCGAGTTCTGGTTTGCACCTTTTCGATATTGAACTTTTAGACTAAAGAATTATCTTACAAGGTTTAAAGTTTTTAATTCTTTATATTCTTTGCCATCTTTACCCATTGCCACCACTTGTATTACATAAGAACCACTATTTACCTGCTTAGCTTTTACTTTTCCATTCCAAAAATCATCTTTGTTTTTACTTTGAAACATTACGCCACCCCAGTTATCATAAATAGTAAAAATTGCGCTTTCAATATCTTCAGTATAAATTTTAAAATTATCATTTTTTCCATCACCATTTGGCGTAAATGTATTTGGAATATTTAAAACTGGTTCATACAATATAGAAAGATTTAAATCTATTTTTTTTGTACATAAATTATCTTGATCTTCTATTATTATAGTAAATATTGTTTCAGATTCGGGTAATAATTCTGTTTCATCACAAGGAAAATCACAAGAAAAACCCAAATTACTAGAAATACTATATATATAATTTCCTAGACCTTCAATTTCAAAAACATGTGTTTCGTCAGATTCTAATACAATACTTTTAGGATTAATATCATAAGGAACTTTATTGATAAAATAATACCTAACAATGGTAGAATCACAGATGTATTCGTTATTATAATTTATCAAAATATCTACAATTGTATCTTCTGTTAACCAAGTATTAAATTGGTTTATAGAATCACATACTACAATAGTATCATAACCAACTTTTGGTGCTTCAACCAAAATTTTTATTGTTGAATCTACAGAAACCAAGCAAGCATTGGGGTCATTTACTGTGTAAGTAACACTATAAATACCTAATTTATTTGTTGGATTAAAAAAATGTCCGTTTTCTATATCGCCAGACCAATTTCCGTTTGAAATTGTATTTGGCGGTAAAAATTCATCTAAATCTAATGTATTGTATGAATTACATAGTACTCTTGGAAAATCCCAATTTGGGTTTATACTTGGAACTGGGGCATTGCAACCTGTATTAAAATAAGTGCCATTGCCGGCATTGTCATAAAATATAGCCGCACCATCTCCACCCAATAAGTCTGTAGGTTTATAATTGACCGATTGTGAACCTATACAATTTCCGTTATAAGAAACTGTTAATGTTCTGGTGCCATTAGCACCATTACTAAAATGACCCCAAGTATTTCCAGCACATTGATACAAAATATACAAAGTGTCTGTAAGTCCATCAAATGAATTTGCATTTATGAGCATATTTGTAGAAGTAACAATTAATATTTTTTGTCCAGCAGGAATTAAACTATTTGGAGGATCCAAAAGTAAACCACAACTTGAAAAAATTCCTTGATTTAACGAATTTGTTAAAACTGGATCGTCACACCAATTCAAAAAACTATTATTTGGCCAATCTACAACTAAATTAGCAGCATCAATAGGCTGTAAAGTTTTCAATACAAGCATTTCATTTTCACCTTCTGGGTCTCCACAGGCATCTGCTAAAATTGTTTCTATTTGAAAACATTGTGCAACTGTGCCATTGATAGAAAATAGAATTAATAATATGCTAAGAATTTTATACATAGTTGCTTACTAAAATAATTAAAATTTTGGACATTGTGACATTTGACTATACTTTTGATTTTTAAAACTAAAAGCATAAGACAAATATATTTCTGGACTACCAATAAAAGATTTATTTTTTCTAAGGTTTGACAATGTAAAATCATAACTTAAACCAAAATCTAAAGCCTTGTATTCTTGCCTAAAACCAAAAATAATAGCATCAGAATTCCACTTTTCAAAACCTGAAACTAATCTATACTGAACACCTAAATATGATGCTATATTTTTTCTATCATTTATAGTAAAACGTGTATACGTGCCTATATTAATTTCTGAAAATGGTCCTTGAAATTGAATTAGCAACATTGGTATTAGAGAAAACTTGGTTTTTGCTAGTTTAAAATCTGCACTAATATTTGAATTTATTTTTCTATACAGAGTGTCTTCTCCAAAATTAGTAAAACTAATATCTGGGTTAGCAATATGACTTGCAGAAATCCCCAAACTTAGCTTTATTTTTTCTTTAATGCTTATTAAATAATTTGCTCCCAATGCAACATCAAAAATATTTTTTCTATTATAATTATTGAAAATTATTGGATCTTCGTTAATTTGATTTTCAAAAAATGAACCAAAAACTGCATTTTTTAAATTTATTTGTTTTGATAAGTATGAAAAAGTAAATCCTAAAGAAAGTCCATGATTTATTTTCCTTTTTTTAAAATTTATTAAATATGCAGCAGACAAATTTAAGGCAGTATTTGAAAAACTGCCATTATTTTCTATTTCTTGAAAAAAATTAAGTCCAAGTCCAATAAAGTTTCCTTCAAATTTTTTTCTACCAATATTTGTTTCTACAGATGCTAGATAAGTATTGTAAGTTTGGGTTTGTAACCACTGACTTCTATAATTTAAGGTGAATCTTAAATTTTGATTAAAAAGACCTGTTAATGCAGGATTAATATTCATTGGAGCAGACCAATACTGCGATAAATGAAAATCTTGGCTATACAAAACTTCATTTTTTAATGTTAAAAAAAATAACACTAAAATAGAGATACTATATTTTAAATTAAGTTTTGAAAACATGAAGTACAAAGATATTACTAGCTTTTTTACTTTATTCGAGATTATTAGGTTTTTAACTATTCTGTAACAAAAAAAATTGCTTATTATAATTTAAAGAAGATATAAAAAACAAAAAACCCTGACTATCAAGTTGATAAATCAGGGTTGTATATATTTTATAAAACTGAAAAGTTCTATTTTACAGCGTTCACAATAGCTTCAAAAGCTACTGGTTCGTTCATAGCTAAATCAGCTAGGACTTTTCTGTTTAATTTAATTTCTTTTTTTGCTAATAAATTAATAAACTTAGAATAAGATAAATCGTAAGGTCTTACGGCTGCATTTATTCTTGCAATCCAAAGTCTTCTAAACTCACGTTTTTTAGTTCTTCTGTGTATATATGCATACTGTAAACCTTTTTCAACTGCATTTTTTGCAACTGTCCAAACGTTTTTTCTTCTACCAAAGTAACCTTTGGCAAGTTTCATTACTTTTTTTCTTCTGGCTCTTGCAGCCGGTCTGTTCGTAGCTCTAGGCATTTCTAGTCTGTTTTAAATTATTCTTAAATTATTTGCAAAGCATTCTTTTGATCCTGTGCTGATCGCCTTTGGCAACTTCTGCACTATGACCTAATTGTTTTTTTACATCTTTAGACTTTTTTGTTAAGATGTGTCTTAAACCTGCTTTTCTTCTCATTATTTTTCCAGAACCAGTTACTTTGAACCTTTTCTTAACGCTGGAATTTGTTTTCATTTTTGGCATAATATGCTAATTTTGGACGGCAAAGGTAAACTTAATTTTTTACAATAAAAATATTTTTATTGTTTTTTCTTTTTTGGTGCTATAAACATAATCATACGTTTTCCTTCCAATTTTGGAAGTTGTTCTATATCACCTTGTTCAGCTAATCTTTGCGCTAATTTTAATAATAATAATTCTCCTCTTTCTCTAAATACAATTTGTCTTCCTCTAAAAAAAACAAAGGCTTTTACTTTTGCTCCATCTGCTAAAAATTTTTCAGCATGTTTTAGTTTAAATTCAAAATCGTGTTCGTCTGTATTTGGTCCGAATCTAATTTCTTTTATTACCGTTTTTTGGGCATTAGATTTTATTTCTTTATCACGTTTCTTTTTTTCATACAAAAACTTTTTGTAGTCTAAAACTTTACAAACTGGTGGGTTTGCATTTGGTGATATTTCTATTAAATCTAACTCTAAGCCTTCAGCTATTTTTAAAGCTTCGTTTGTAGGGTAAACTCCACCCTCTACATTATCTCCTACTAGTCTTACTTCACGAGCTCTAATTTTGTCGTTAATTTTGTAAGGTTCTTCCCTTTTAATCGGTTTTCTAAAATTATTTCTTCTTCTCAAATTTTTTATTGTATTTTAATAAGCTGCAAATGTAAGGCTTTTAGGATTATAAACAAGGTTCTAATTCAATCTTTTCCACACTGATGTATATTTTTATGGACGTATTTAGTTGATTTCAAAAAAATAAGCAAGAATATTACATAAAAAAAACCAAAATTCAAGCAGTAATAAAGAACAAACTAACTGTAGCATTACCATTTATCCATTTTTCTAGAGGGCATATCTAGCTCTTTAATAGCGACCTTTAAAGTTCCGTAATTTTCTTTTGCCCATTTTTTGAAACTTGATCTGAAATTTTCTTCGATTGTATCCCATTTATACCCACTTTTAAACTCAAAAACATTTATCCCATCTGGTTTTTGAGTTGGAAAACGACCAAAATCATCAAAATCAGATTTAACTGCTTTAAAAACACTTTTCTCAATATCTTTTTTAAATTTTTGACTTTTATTGTCATACCTTATCATTCTATATTGATGCCATAAAATAGCTATAGTATCCAAATCTCTGTAATTTCCAGCAAAATTATTACATTCATTTTTTAACCATTCATAAAATTCAATATCTTCAGGTAGCTTAGCATAATTTTCAAACTCCATTTTTTTCCATACAGAAGCAAAGTCAGCTTTTATATTTAATGAATAATCTTTAAAAGATGGAATTTTTACAACTAATTGAGAAATTCTATGCCAAAACCTTGGCAACAAAGCCTTTTCTCCTTCTTTTAATGATTTAGCACTAAATGAAGATGTAAAAACCATTCGTCTTAAAGCTTTATTACCATCTATACCAATTTCCCCATCATTAGAGGTTGACATAGCATCAAATAAATTGTCTTGCTGACTCACAGAAAGTTCTTCAACATTTTTGATAATAATAATTTCGTATTCATCATTAATTTTCTCTTTCTTATTATTATTAATAAAGACATTAGAAAAATCTTCTTCAATCTCAAATGGATAAAAAATTCTTCGAGAACCTTTGTATTTTTTCTCATTTAGAACCTCATTTATTAAAAACTCTTTACCTACACCACTATCTCCTAATACTAAAATTGAAAAAAAACCGGGATTTTTTAAGAAATAAGATAATTTTAGCTTTGCTTCTTCTTTCATAATTGTATATTTTATTGCATTTCAACTCTAAGTTAAATACATTTACGTAAAAATAATGACTTAACTTGGATAAAATTTGTTTTTGTTAAATAATTTAGCATATCTTTGTAATGTAAATATAAAAACATAAATGTAATAATTTAAACAAAATGAATAAAACGATAGAAAAGAAAGCTAACCACCAAGCCGATATTAAAAACCCTAACAAAGGAACTAGTGGTAAAAATGAAACCTTTAAAAAGAATCAAGACAACCGAGCTAATCAAAAAAATCCTAATCATAAAAAAACGAAATAATGAAATATTCTTACAAATTTAAAATCAATAAAATGAAAACATTTAAAAATGAACCAACACAAGATGATTTAGACAATCACGCTAATCAATTAAACCCGAATAATGATGAATACTGGCATTCGAGAGAAAACAATTAAATACTAAACTTTAAAACCAATTATATGAAATTACAAAGACAAGAAATATGCGTTCAAATTGAACGCATAATCATAGAACTCAATGAAAACTATAGAAGATTGAATATTAATATTGAACCATTAAATAGAAAAATAGCATTTGATATATATTCAAATCTTATTGATTTAGCTTTTAATTTTCAAGAAAAAGTAATCAATGAAAAAATTTTGATAGAAAAATTGAAAAAAATACTGTTTACTTTAAATATTATTGGTTCACAATTACCTATATTAGATAAACTAATTAAAGAACTCAATGAAAATACTTAAAATAATACACGGCTACCCACCAAACTACAATGCTGGTTCGGAGGTTTATAGCCAATCTATTGTAAATGAATTGAAAAAAAAACACGAAATCACTGTTTTTACTAGAGAAGAAAATGTTTATGAAAAAGATTTTGAATTCAAAAAAGAACAAAAAGACGATATTGATTTTTTGTATGTAAATATAGCCAGAGGAAAAGATGGTTATAATCATAACATTGTAAATAAAAAATTTGCAGCTTCATTAAAAGAAATTAAACCAGAAATTGCTCATATTGGTCATTTGAATCATCTTTCTATAGGAATAGTTGATGAATTAAAAAAACAAAACATCCCTATTTTATATACGTTACACGATTTTTGGTTAATGTGTCCAAGAGGTCAATTTTTACAAAGAAATTTTGATGGAGAAAAACTTTATTCATTATGCACAAAACAAACAGATGAAAAATGTGCCAAAAACTGTTATTCTATGTATTGTTCTGGAACCGAAACCCATGAAACAGATTTAAAATATTGGGAAAGCTGGGTAAATCATAGAATGGTAGATATTAAAAATACTGTTTCTAAAATTGATTTGTTTCACGCACCATCAAAATATTTAATGAATAGATATATTGAAGATTTTGACATTCCCAAAGAAAAGATATTTTATTTAGATTATGGTTTTCCGCTTGACTATCTAAAACCTGTAGAAGATAAAAATAATGAAATGTTTATTTTTGGATATATTGGCACACACATTCCATCTAAAGGAATAGAACTATTAATAAAAGCTTTTACTAAAATACAAATACCTGCGAAACTTAAAATATTTGGTCGAGAACTGGGGCAAAATACTCAAGCACTAAAAAAACTAGCTCAAAGTAGTATAAATGAAATAGAATTTTGTGGCGAATATATCAATGAGAATATTGCCAAAAAAGTATTTAGCAAAGTAGATGCTATAGTAGTTCCATCTATTTGGGGAGAAAATTCTCCTTTGGTAATTCACGAAGCGCAAGCTTGTAAAATACCAGTAATTACCGCAAATTTTGGTGGAATGAAAGAATATGTAGCACATAAAGTAAACGGACTTTTATTTGAACATAGAAATATGGAAAGTCTTTTCACTGAAATGAAATTTGCACTTCAAAACCCAGAAAAGATGAAAAAATATGGTGAAAAAGCCTATTTATATTCTGAAAATGGGAAAATTCCAAATATAAAAGAACATTGCGAAGCTTTAGAAAAAAAATACATGCAACTCTTAAAAAATAAAGATGAACAATAAAATATGGAGAATAACTTTAGATACAAATCCAGAAGATTGTAATCTAAAATGTATTATGTGCGAAGAGCATTCTGAGTTTAGTAATTTTAAAGAAAAGCTATTTCAAAAAACAGGAACTAGAGCTAGGAGAATGCCCAAAGCTTGGATAAAAGATATTTTTACCGAAGCTAAAGAACTAGGCATAAAAGAAATTATTCCATCTACAATGGGCGAGCCCTTGATGTATAAAAATATTGAAGATTTTTTTGTTTTAGCAAAAGAAACTGGCATTAAAATAAACCTTACAACAAATGGTACTTTTCCTAAAAAAAAGATGGAAGAATGGTCTAAACTTATTATTCCAGTAACGTCAGACACTAAAATATCATTTAACGGTTCTACTGAAGAAACTGCTACACTAGTAATGAAAAAAATTAACTATACGGAACAAATAAATAAAATAAAAGAATTTGTTACATACAGAAACGAGCATTTCAAAAAAACAGGTTTCTACAGTAGAATTACTCTACAACTAACCTTTATGCAAAACAATATGCACGAACTTTCAGACATTGTAAAACTAAGTGCAGCACTAGATATAGATAGAATAAAAGGTCATCATTTATGGACTCATTTTAAAGAAATAGAACATTTAAACTTTAAAAAAGATGAAAGTTCCATGAATAAGTGGAATAAAATAGTTGACGAAGCTAAAGACACAGCAGAAAAACATCGAAAACCTGATGGTTCAAAAGTACTTTTAGACCAAATAGAATATTTAAAACTCTCAGAAAATAAAGAAGTTCCCAAAGAATACAACTGTCCGTTTTTAGAAAAAGAGCTTTGGATTTCGGCAACAGGAAAGATTTCTCCTTGCTGTGCACCAGACGAACAAAGAGATAGTTTAGGCGACTTTGGAAATTATCCAGAAACTAAAATTAAAGATGTTTTAGAAAGTGAAAAATATAAAGATTTAGCAAAAAACTACAAAAATCATTCGCTTTGTAAAAAATGCGTAATGAGGAAAAAAGATTAGCAATGATTCAAGAAAAAATTATAAACGATTTTAAAGAATTTAGCAAAAAAAATGAAAACATTTTGGCAGCTATTTTGTACGGTTCTTTTGCTAGAAATACCGCAGGATTAAATTCTGATATAGATTTAGCGGTATTAATAAATCCTATATTTAAAAAAGAAAATCTAATAGCCTCTTTAAAAAATAATTTTATTAAATATGATGTCTTAGATGTTATATATGTAAAACTTAGAAATAAAGTTGTTATTTATTTCAAAAACATTCCAAAACTTGAAATTGCATTTATAAATAATTTAGAAGAATTAAAGAGAAATTATATTGGTTCCAATATTCCTTTTGAACTTACAAAAAACACAATACTTTTTGATAAAACAAATGCTTTATTAAATCAACTTCAAAAATTTAATTCACCTACAAATATTGATATTGAAAAAATTATTGCAGAATTAATTCCAAAATTTATTTATGAATTTGAAAGTTGCTCAACAGCTCATAGCAGAAGCGATAGTTATCATTTTTATTTCTTCTATAATATTGCTTTTGGTATTGCTACACAATTACGATATTTAGCAAGTGGAAAAACGCAACATTATTATTTACCAAAAGGTATGAGTTTTGATATTATAAAAAATGAAAAAGAAAGGCAAGTATTTTACGAATTATCTGGCACTACTTTTTTACCTAAAGGAAATGAGAAAAAACGATTGCTTTTAGATTTCTTTTATTCTTCTTTAGAAAAACTAAACTATGATGGTTTTAAAGAAATAAAAAACACTTTAGAATTTTTTTTTGAAAGAGATTTTATTTGGAATTTTAGAGATATTTCAAAATTTAATTCAAAGGCAAAAAGCAAACAAATATTTAGAACTTCTTCGTTAACTGCTTATCAAGAAAATGATAAAGCAATTGATTTTTTAAAAGCAAACAACATAAAAACTATAATCGATTTAAGAGCGCCAAGAGAAATTAAAAAAAATAGCTATAAAACAAATTTTAAAAAAGAATTTGAATATTTAGTAGCATCTTTTGACCCTTGGAATCAGCCAAAATGGTTTCAAAAACTAAATCATAAAGGCAAAGAAGATTACGAAATAGCATATCATTTTTTTATTGCAGCTTGTAAAAACCAAGTAGAAGTTGTCTTTAAAACAATTTTAAAAAGCGAAGGCGCTGTGGCTATTCATTGTCACGCTGGTAAAGATAGAACAGGTTTAATAATTTTACTCATAAATATGTTATTAGAACTAAATTATCAAGAAATTTTAAACGATTATTTAGCGAGCGAAATGGATACAAAAAAATCGAATTTTGAAATCTATTACAATATAATTCAAGAAGAAGGTGGAATTGTAAAATATCTCAAATCTTGTAATATGAAACAAGAAGAAATTTTAGCTTTAAAACAAAAACTCATTAACTAAAACAATGAATACTACTTTAGCTATTTATGGTATTAAAGATCGGTTTGTAGACGAAAACCCAACTTATGTGCACGACCATAATTTGTGTGTAATGCACAAGGGAAATATTACTCAATACCTTCATTTAGAAAGATATACAAGAAGAAAATTTGACAACAGACTTGATTTATTTATTGAGACATTAATTGATGAAAAACTTCTCAACTTACCAAATGAATTTGATATAATTTCTGTAGACAATTTCGTAGCTAGTGCTTTTATTTCTAAAAATGGAAGACTTCAAATACAAAACATTAGCACTAAAGAAAATCCAGATAAACATAGAATAGCCAAATCTTGGTTTGAAAAGGAAAAATTTAATGGAAAAGAACTAAACGCAAAAATTATTCCTCACGAATTAGCACACATTTTTTCTTGTATTCCATTTTTTGGAAAATTTAAAGAAAACAGCTTACTAATTCATTTTGATGGTGGAGCAAGTGTAAGTAATTTCTCCGCTTTTACTTTCAAAAATAATAAAATAAATTATTTAGAATCTCATTGGGAATTAGCGCATTTATCAAAATTTTTTAATGACAATGCTTTGAATTTTGCAATATTAAATGCTCGCAAACAAGAACATTTGAGCGTTCCCGGAAAACTTATGGGTTTTGCATCTTTTGGTACATATTCTAAAAAAATAGAAAATTGGTTAAATAAAAATAATTATTTCAAAAATATTTGGAATAATTATGATGATTTTTCCAAAAAAGCTAAAGAAAATTTTAATATAGATTTAAAAACATTTGACACAACGATTCCTTTTTTACAAGATATAGCAGCAACTTTTCAGCATATATTTACTCAAGAAACTATTAAAAAACTAAATAATTTAAAAGACAAAACAAATACCGACTATCTTTATTACACTGGTGGCTCTGCTTTGAATATTGTTACAAATTCTAAAATAATTCAATCTAAACTTTTTAAAAATGTATTTATTCCACCTTGTACAAACGATGCTGGTTTATCTATAGGTGCAGCCGCCTACAATGAATGGAAAAAAGATAACAATATTACAAATTCAAGTCCATATTTAAATAATATTGGTTTAGACTTTTGTAATAAGCTTCATGACTCAAATTTAATTAAAAAAGTAGCAAAACTATTGCTAAACAAAAAAGTCATAGGAATAGCTAATGGAGCCGCAGAAATTGGCCCAAGAGCGCTAGGAAATAGAAGTATTATTGCTTTAGCAAATAATAAAAAATTGGCCAATAAAGTGAGTACTTTTCATAAAAAAAGAGAATGGTACAGACCTATTGCGCCTGTTATGCTAAAAAATATAGCAGATATGGTTACTAATAAAAACGTTCATCACTTATCTAAATATATGCTTTTAGATTATAAAATTTTACCCAAATATGAAACACATTTGGAAGGAGTTACTCACATAAACAAAACTGCTAGAATTCAAACTATATCTGAAAGAAATGAAAATCCTTTTATTTATGATTTATTGTCCTACTTATATAATAAACACAATGTTTATGCTTTAATTAACACTTCTTTTAACATTAAAGGAGAACCAATTGTTCATACAAAAAAAGATGCCTTAAAGTCAGCAAAAAAAATGAATTTAGATGCCGTGATTATCGATTTTAAATTAATAAATATATAAAATGAACTACCTAGAAATAAAAGTTTCAAAGTGTAAAACACACTTTCTATTTGAAGAAAAAAAGCTTTTTGAAAAATCTTTTATAGAAGTTTTAAAATTTCATAAGGAAGGTTTTGCTCCTGTAAAAGATGAATCTGGCTCATACCATATAGATATTAATGGAAAACCAATTTACAATGAAAGATATTTAAGAACTTTTGGTTTCTATAATAATTTAGCTAGTGTAATTGATGAAAATAATAATTGGTTTCATGTAAATATAATTGGAAAAAGAATTTATTGCGAAAATTTTAGTTGGTGTGGAAATTTTCAAGAAAATATCAGTACAGTTAGAGATTTTCAAAACAACTATTTTCACATTACAAGCAAAGGAGAAAAACTTTATGAAAAGAATTATTTGTATGCTGGAGATTTTAAAAATAATTATGCTGTAGTAAAACAAAAAAATGGACTTTGTAAACACATAAATACATCTGGCAAATTTATAAACGATAAAGCTTTTTTAGATTTAGGCGTTTTTCATAAGTCCTTTGCTACTGCAAAGGATAAAAATGGCTGGTTTCATATTAATATAAATGGAAACGAATTATACTCAGAAAGATTTCTGGCCATAGAACCTTTTTATAATGGATTTGCTTTGGTAGAAAATTTCAATAATACAAAACAAATAATTGATGAACTAGGTAATAAAATCTTAAATGTTTAAACAAAAAAAAAGGAGAAACAAATATTTCTCCTTTTCTATAAATATAAAAAAATAAAATTACGCCTCTTCTACTTCTTTTTGTATAAATGCAACAAAACTTTCAATACTCATTTCACCTATATCTCCTACAGATTGTTTTCTTACGGCTAGTATATTTTCTGAAACTTCTTTTTCTCCTATTACACACATATATGGTATTTTAGAAGTTTCGGCATCTCTAATTTTTCTACCTATTTTTTCGTAACGCTCATCTAATGTTGCACGTATTCCTGCAGCTTTTAATTTTGCTAATACTTCAAATGAAAAATCATTAAATTTTTCTGAAATAGGCAATAAAGTAACTTGCTCTGGTGCTAACCATAAAGGAAATTTACCTGCCGTGTGTTCTATCAATACAGCTGTAAAACGCTCCAAAGAACCAAATGGCGCTCTATGTATCATTACTGGTCTGTGCTTTTCGTTGTCTGCTCCAATGTACTCTAATTCAAACCTTTCTGGTAAATTATAATCTACTTGTATAGTTCCTAGCTGCCAAGATCTTCCTAGAGCATCTTTTATCATAAAATCTAACTTTGGACCATAAAAAGCCGCTTCGCCATATTCTATTACTGTTTTTAAGCCCACTTCTTCTGTTGCATCTATAATGGCTTGTTCTGCTTTGTCCCAGTTTTCTGTAGATCCAATATATTTATCAGGATCGTTTGGATCTCTTAAAGAAATTTGAGCGGTATATTCAGTAAAACTCAATTTTTCTAATACATGTTTTGTTAAATCTAAAACATCTAAAAACTCTGCCTTCAATTGGTCTGGTGTGCAGAAAATATGCGCATCATCTTGTGTAAAAGATCTTACTCTTGTCAAACCGTGCAACTCTCCACTTTGTTCATATCTATATACTGTTCCAAATTCTGCTACTTTATATGGAAGTTCTCTATATGATTTTGGTACGTGATTATAAATTTCGCAATGATGTGGGCAATTCATTGGCTTCAATAAATACTCTTCGCCTTCTCTTGGTGTATTTATTGGCTGAAAACTATCTGCTCCATATTTAGCATAGTGACCAGATGTTTCATACAATTCTTTTTTACCAATATGCGGTGTCACTACTGGATGATAACCTCTTTTTACTTGTTCTTCTTTCAAAAAATTTGACAATCTTTCTCTTAATTCTGTTCCTTTTGGAAGCCAAATAGGTAAACCTGCTCCTACTCTTTCTGAAAACATAAATAACTGCAATTCTGCTCCAAGTTTTCTGTGGTCTCTTTTTTTAGCTTCTTCGAGCATATGCAAGTGCTCTTTCAGCTTATCTTGGTCTGGGAAAGAAACACCGTAAATTCTTGTTAATTGCTTATTATTTTCGTCTCCTTTCCAGTAAGCACCAGCTATATTCAATAACTTAATGGCTTTAATTTTTCCTGTTCCTGGAATGTGTGGCCCTTTGCATAAATCTGTAAAATCTCCTTGTGTATAAAATGTAATATCTCCGTCTTCAAGACCATCTATTAACTCTAATTTATACTCATCTCCTTTTTCTCTAAAATAAGTAAACGCATCGTGTTTAGAAATTTCTTTTCTCACAAATTTATTTCCTAATTTAGCTTTACGAACCATTAATTTTTCCAACTTTGGCAAGTCTTCGTCTTTGATGCTTCTATCGTCTCCTAAGTCTATATCGTAGTAAAATCCTCTATCTATAGCTGGCCCTATTCCTAATTTTACTCCTGGATACATTTCTTCTAGTGCTTCTGCCAAAACGTGTGCAGATGAATGCCAAAAAGTAGATTTCCCTTCTTTATCATCCCAAGTTAAAAGACTCAAAGTCGAATCTTTTTCTAATGGTCTGGTCAAATCTATAACCTCACCGTTTACTTTAGCTGCTAAAACTTTTTTTGCTAAGCCATTGCTTATTTTTTTAGCGACATCTAAAGCATTAATACCTTTTTCGTACGCACGTACCGAACCGTCTGGAAATGTAATGTTAATCATTGCTTTTTGCTTTAATTTATTTAAAGTGTAAATTTCTTATTCTTATTGTAATAAAACAACAAAACGGCTGTGTATTTTATAAAACATATAAATATTATGATTTTTCTTTAAAAAAAATACGATCTAATACACAAAAAGTAGGCTGTTTTTTTTATAGCTTTTGTCAATAA
>CAKZQD010000040.1 GCA_937139485.1 uncultured Bacteroidota bacterium
TTTCAAAAGCTATGTATTTTTATAAACTAATAAACCATAGCACCACAAGCGCAGAAGGCAAAGTTTTAAAAAATTAAGCCCTGTTTATAAACTATTTTATATTTAATATCGTCGGTATAAAATAATTATTTTTTATTTGCGTTAATACTATATTATTAACCATTTAAATACATATAATTATGAGTAATTTATCTGAAAACAGAACAAATACCGTGCTTACACAGCAAGCATACGATGAAATGAAAGCCGCAGTACAAAAATTTATAGACCTACTGCCTCCAAACACCACACTTACAGATGAACAACGCCTGCGTTTTTCTGCCATAAATGTAAGCAACAAAGTATTTGCAGAAGATGTACTAGCAGAAAGTAAAATAATAGGCTCGGATATTTTGCCCGCATTTGTAGATATTGATGCTTTAGAAAAAGATTTGGTACTGTTTAAACAACTAGACGAGCAAGAAAACGCACTACACAATGCACTACAACGCCTACAAGATGCAAAAAGGATAGCCGGACACGAAGCCTACGGACAAAGCACACTAATATACAATAGTATAAAAATGGCTTCAGATGCAGGTATACCAAACGCCAAAGCGGCTTATACCAAACTAAAAACAAGGTTTGATGCGCAGGGCAGCGGTGGCAGAAAACCACTAGAAGAAATTTAACACTTTAAACATCAACTATTAAAAGCAGGTAAAACTATAGGTTTTACCTGCTTTTTTTTTGCTCAAAAAATACCAAAACCATCATAAATAGCTAAAAACATAATTAAATGTACTTAAACACTAACTTAATGTGCATATAAAACAACAAAGTATATTTATATAACAACTTAGTTAGCTTAGAAGCTAACTAAATATACTTATAAAACAACTAAACATACTAAAGCAGTAGTAAAACTAATTTTAAAAACAACTAAACTAGTTTTTATACTCATAAAGTATTTATATAAAGCTATAAAACAAGTTTATAAACTCACTTAGCATATATTTATAACAACAAAATATACTTTAACAGTAGTAAAACAATTAAAATGCGTATATTTAGATATAATATAAAATAGATTTGCTATGAAAAAGATAAAAACAGTAACAGCTACTAGCCCCAATATAGGCGAAATGCTAAAAGCATATATAAAAAACAATAGAATAAATCAAGCACCACTAAGCAGGCTGCTTGGTATAAGTATTTCAAGCCTGCTGCGCTATCAAAAAACTGCCAATATGCAAATCAAAACCCTCTGGAAATTGAGTAATGCATTGAAGTACAATTTTTTTATGGACATAGCACTACTACTCCCCAAAGAATATGGAAACAATACCAATCTTTTTGAAGAAAAGGACAAAAAAATACACGAGCTAGAAGACAAAATAAAAATCTTAGAAACCGAAAAAGCTATTTTATTGCAGATAAATAAACAAAAAGCCTAGTTCTAAACTAGGCTTTTTACTGCTTTTTGTGCTTATAAAATTTCTTTTACTGCTTATTTTTTTTTAAAATTACTAGATAAATCTAGCGGCAATTTATTGGCTTATTTTTTACAAACAAGCTATATTCTTAAATACGTGTAAATACCTTTATTGAGTACTACAAGTATTTTAAAACAAGCCAGAAATATTGCCTTCATTGTCTATATCTATGTTTTCTGAAGCTGGTGTAGCTGGCAAACCAGGCATACGCATCATGGCACCTGTAATAGGTACTACAAAGCCTGCTCCTGCTGCTATTTCTATTTCTCTTACGGTTATTCTAAATCCTTTTGGTCTGCCTAGTAAGGCGGCATTGTCTGAAAGCGATTTTTGTGTCTTGGCTACACATACTGGCAAGTGGTTTAAGCCTAGTTTGTCTATCGTTTTTAAATCTTTTTTTGCTGCGCTGGTATAGTCTACGCCATCGGCTCCGTATATATTTTTGGCTATGGCTTCTATTTTGGCTGTAATAGCGTCTTCTCTTTTATAGGTAGGTTTAAATTTAGTAGTATTTGCTTCTGCTGCCTTGGCTACTTTTGTAGCTAGGTCTTCTGCGCCGGCTCCTCCTTTTGCCCATACTTCTGCTACCGAAACTTCTACGCCTAGTGCTGCGGCTTTTGCTTTTACTAGGGCTATTTCCTCATCGGTATCCGATACAAATTTGTTTATAGCTACTACTGGCGTAAGTTTAAATCCTTTTATGTTTTCGATGTGTTTTTCTAGGTTTTCTAGTCCTTTGCTTACTGCATCTACATTTGGTGTTGTTAGTTCTTTTAAATTGCCACCGCCATGGTATTTTAGGGCTCTAATAGTTGCTACTATTACTACAGCATCTGGGTTTAAATTTGCCGAAACACATTTAATATCCAAGAATTTTTCTGCACCCAAATCTGCTCCAAAGCCTGCTTCTGTTACTACAAAATCTTTGGATAAAGAAAGCCCCATTTTTGTAGCTATGATTGTATTTGTGCCTTGCGCTATATTTGCAAACGGCCCACCGTGTATTATAGCTGGGTTGCCTTCTATGGTTTGTACTAGGTTTGGTTTTATGGCATCTTTTAGTAGTGCTGCCATGGCTCCTTGTGCTTTTAGGTCTCTTGCATATACAGGTTTATTGTCCATGGTGTAGCCTACAAATATATTTCCAAGTCGCTGTTTCAAATCTTCTACATCTTTACTCATGCAAAGTATTGCCATTACTTCAGAGGCGGCAGTAATATCAAAACCAGATTCTCTAGGTATACCTTGCCCTCTTCCACCGAGAGAAATTACACAGTCTCTAAGGGCTCTGTCGTTCATATCCATTACACGCTTTACAGATATGGTTCTAGGATCTATGCCTAGTGTTTTACTTTTAGATTGAATATTGTTATCTATAAGTGCCGCCAAAAGATTGTTTGCCTTTTCTATTGCAGAAAAATCTCCTGTAAAATGTAAATTAATATCTTCCATAGGTAGTACTTGAGAGTAGCCACCGCCTGTTGCGCCTCCTTTTATTCCAAAAACTGGCCCTAGTGATGGTTCTCTCAAAACTACTGTTGTTTCTTTTCCTATTCTGTTTAAGCCTTCGCTAAGACCTATAGAAATAGTAGTTTTTCCTTCTCCTGCAGGTGTAGGCGATATTGCCGTAACGAGTACAAGTCTTTTCTTTTGCAGCTCGGTTTCATTAATAAAACTTAAAGGAATTTTAGCCTTGTACTTTCCATATAGTTCTAAATCGTCTTCTTTTAGGTTTAGTTTTTTGGCTACTTCTCTAATGTGCTTTAGCTCTACTTTTTTGGCTATGTCTATATCTGTCATACTTGTTGTTTTTTAGAAATTATTTATTAGAAACATTGCTAAGTAGCATAGGTCATTTCTTCACAGAAAGGAATATTAGTTTACAAACTAAAGAAGAGTCCTTTCTAAATAGGAATAACGAAAAAGTTTTTTTGAATAGCCTCTATGTTATTTTTATATAAATTTTGGTTTGGACTGCTAAATAAAAGAAAATAACATAACTTATATAATTTTACTTAGCTAAATTTACAAATCTATAAAACCTTACAATATGAAAGCTGTAATTCCGGTTGCTGGCGTTGGTACCAGACTTAGACCACATACATATACGCACCCAAAACCATTAATACCTGTAGCGGGCAAGCCTATATTGTCTTATATAATAGATAATTTACTGACTTCTGGCATCAGAGACTTTGTATTTATAGTAGGCTATCTTGGTGATAAAATAGTAGATTTTGTAAAAGAAAAATATCCAAATATAAATGCCGAATTTGTAGTGCAGAGCAATCGTGAAGGACTAGGACACGCTATATATACTGCCAGAGAAGTTATAAATAATGCACCTATGCTAGTAATGCTAGGTGATACTATTATAGATGCAGATATTACAGAAATTATTGAAAGTGAAACTTCTGCTATAGGAATAAAAAAAGTAAACGACCCTAGAAATTTTGGTGTAGCCAAACTAGATGATACAAATTTTGTTACCGAACTGATAGAAAAACCAAGAATACCAAAATCTAACTTGGCATTGGTAGGCATTTACAAAATTGTAGAAACTGAAAAATTAATGAGCAGCTTAGAACATATAATTGCCAAAAATATTAGAACCAATAATGAATTCCACTTGACAGACGCATTGGAATTTATGCTAAACAAATACGAAACTAAAATTAAAGCCCTAACTATAAATAACTGGTTCGATTTAGGCAAAAGAGATATTCTCTTAGAAACAAATGCCGTTTTATTAAAGAAAAATAATTACCCAAAAGAAAGCCGTTCTTTTACAAATACTATTATTATTGCACCTGTACACATAGCAGAAAATGTAGAAATTAAAAACTCTATAATTGGGCCAAATGTTACCATTGGAGAAAATGCAAAAGTAGAATATAGTGTACTTACAGATTCTATTATAGGAAATTTTACACAGCTAGAGAATGTGCATTTGAACTATTCTATAATTGGTAACGATGCGGTAATAAAAGGAAATTCACAATCATTGAATATAGGAGACAATACCGAAATAGATTTAAGTGGACAGAGTAATTAATGAGATTTTATTCTTGACAAATGTAGTGGTAATTTATATTGTTCTTTTTGATAATAATAGTATGCTATACTTTCTGCGCAGGTAGGAATCTAAACTAAAAGATGTTTTTTTTGGTAATCATAAACCTAATAGAGGAAATATTTATTTCTGATATTACCTACACCATAATAAAATGCAAACTTTGTCATTTTACTTTTCACTCAAGATTTAAAAAAGAAGTAAAATAGTATAACTTTGTACTACTAAGAAAAAACGAGCTATGAAAGCAAACATCTCTTTCTCTAAAGAAAGTTTAACAGATGCATTTAAGCTGCATTACAACAAAAAATATCCTATAAAAAGTAGATTGATGCTTATTGCAGGTTTAGCTTTGATTGCTATAGGTTTTATATTTGTGGCTATTAATTTTGCTAAAAACTTACCACTACTAAGGCACATTATTACTCTTGTGGGTTTGGCTTATGTACTGCTCTTTTTTTACAGAAGAAAAAAACTTTTTGAACGTGCAGCAAACCAAAAAACTTTTCAGGGTACATTTACTTTTGAACTGAATAAACACGGACTTGCATTTGGGAAAAAAAATGGTGTTTCTAAATGTGCTTGGAATAAAATTATAGACATTATTGAAGATGAAAATTCTATTTTGTTTTACTTTGGAAAAGACAAGTTTTATATTTTACCACTTCAAAACCTTACAGAAGAACAAATACAAGGTACTAAACAACAAATTAAAAAATTTTATGGAGAACAGAATCACTAAACTCTTTGGTATAAAATATCCTATTATACAAGCAGGTATGATATGGTGTAGCGGTTGGGAGCTGGCAGCAGCTGTTAGTAATGCTGGCGGTTTGGGTATTATTGGTTCGGGATCTATGTATCCAGAAATTTTAAAAGAGCATATTCAAAAATGTAAAGCAGCTACAAACAAAGCCTTTGCAGTAAATATTCCACTAATATATCCAAATATAGACGAGCATATAAAGACCATAATAGAAGAGAAAGTTCCTATTGTGTTTAGCTCTGCGGGTAACCCAAAAACTTGGACAAAAATATTACAAGCCGAAGGTATAAAAGTAGTTCACGTAGTTTCTAGTGCAAAATTTGCATTAAAAAGCGAAGCCGCAGGAGTAGATGCTGTTGTAGCAGAAGGTTTTGAAGCGGGCGGACACAACGGAAGAGAAGAAACTACAACACTTTGCCTTATTCCTGATGTAAAAGATCATATAAAAATTCCTTTAATAGCAGCAGGTGGAATTGGCGATGGCAGAAGTATGTTGGCGGCTTTTGCACTTGGTGCAGATGCTGTTCAAATTGGTTCAAGATTTGTAGCAAGTAAAGAATCTTCGGCACATTTAAACTTTAAAAACAAAGTAATAACAGCGCAAGAAGGCGAAACAAAATTATCTTTGAAGCAATTAACACCTGTGAGGCTTTTAAAAAATAAATTTGCAATAGATGTATATAATGCAGAAGAAAGCTGTGCTACAAAAGATGAGCTAGCAAATTTACTTGGAAGAGGACGAGCAAAAAAAGGAATGTTTGAAGGCGATTTAAATGAAGGAGAATTAGAAATTGGTCAAATTTCTAGTAGAATTAATGAAATAAAAACGGCAAAAGAAATTGTTGAAGAAATTTGGCAATCATTTTTAGAAGAAAAAAAGCGACTAGCAACACTATAGTATGAAACAAATTTTATTATTATTAACACTCTTATTTAGCACTACTTATTTATGTGCTCAGTCATACATTGACCATCAGCAAGAACGTATAGATGGTTTGGATGGTGAAGTAAATCAGTTTATTGCAATAAAAGATTTAGATATAAGAAATAGTGCAACGCATGCATACATATATTTAATAGACGATCTTCAAAATGCAATATTAGAAAACGACAACATAATAAATGAAGCAAAGGTTTTTTTATACAAAGAAATGAATAAGGAGCTTTTTAAAGTAAACGAAGATAGATTGTTAAAAGCACTTGTAGATGAAGTAAGGTACACTTTTTTATTAGATTTTGTAAAAGCCTATGGCGTGCAGGATATGTCAAAATTTTTAAACAACAACATCAATCAAAGTTTTACAGTTTTAAATTATTTAGCTCCTTTTCCAGAAATGGAAGACTTCTTAAACAGCTTGCCAGCAAATTTTGTAGACCAGCTATTATACCAATATAATGATTTTAGAAAGATGGACTATGCACAAGATTTATTAGAAAAAATTATTACTAAAGCACCAGTTACTTGTAAAAAGTATTTTGTAAGAAATCAACCTATTTATAATTCTATGTTTATTAGCAATAACCCTACTATGGCTAAGATTTTAGAAATTAATGAAAAATATAGGCGAAACACCAAAGCATATATTTTACTAGATAAAATAATGAATAAAGAGTTAACAATAGAAGAAGCTGATGCCATAGGCGAAAGTGAATTTTATTTTAAGAATCTTTTAGAAATTCGAGCAAAAAAAGATCCATTAGCAGAAGTTTCACTTGATAGAGAAATAACCTATGAAGCTTTAGAATATGTAAGAGAAGTAAACCTTTTACATGAAGAAAGTGATGTGGTACGTTTTAAAATTGTAAAAGATTTGTATGCCGCAGAATTGTACACACTCATAGTTTATGGCGAAGATGAAATATTTACATCTTCGTTTAATGGTGTATATGCTGAATTAAGAGATAAAATGGCCGATGAAAATTTATCTGGCTATGATTTACTGGAGAAAGTAGGTTTTAATAAATTTAGAATGTTTATTAAAATGCTTTCTTACTATGGCAAGTTGGATACCTTTTTAGAAACTATGAACGACATTGAAAAAGTAATGGTTTTAAAGAAATTTATAGGAGGCATACAAGAATCGCCAGATAGATTAGCTCAGGCAGTTAGTGTAGTAGATGCTATAAGCGCAATTGAAGATCCAGAAATATTAAAAATATTTGAAGATGAGATTTATATCATTATGAATATTACTAAGCTTGATGATGATGCGCAATTGATATATGGTTTATTGATTAAAATGTTTAACCCAAAAGTTCAAACTAATAAAACTTTTTTTGATAGCATAGCTAGCTTGTATTTTACACCTCCAATTGAAAAAATATCTTTTTCGGGTTTGTATGGTAAAGATGGCAAAAATGTGCAAAAACACTTTTTTTATGACGATGAAGACGGTGTAGCTTCTTTCAATAGTTTTTTAGGAACATTTAGAGCTAAAGAAGGCTGGCTTATAAGCGAAGAAAAAGAATATATTAAAATAACATCTACAAACTTATTAGTAAAAATTTATGCCAACAAACCAAAATATGATGAAACAGCTTGGTTTTATGTAGACAAAGAAATGAAAGAAAAACAAGAAGAAGTTGAATTTATTATACATAGAGGGCATAGTTATTATGTAGACTACACAATAGAACAAATTCCTAAATCTTCTAAACTTATTTTACTGGGTTCATGCGGTGGTTACAACAAATTGTCTTCTCTTTTAGAAAGAAGTAATAATGCTCAAATAATTTCTACTAAACAAATAGGAAGTATGGGTGTAAATAATCCATTAATTTTTAAAATGGCAGAAAAAGTACGTACTGGCAACGAATTGGTTTGGAAAGAATATTGGGATGAATTAAAAGTATATTTTAAAGATGCTAGTAGTAAAACTAAAGAACGGTTTTACGACTATGTACCACCACATCAAAACCTTGGTGCAAAGTTTATAGCTTCTTATAAAATGCTAAATTGGGTTGGTGGCAATAATGAATAAGTATAGTTTTTGTTTAGTTTAAAAACTAGATGGCTTCTTTAAAAGGGTTTCTACTTTCAATTGGCTCTGGTTTTAAAAACTTAAAGAAAGGTTTTATACCAATATTTGAAACTTTATTGCTATGTTTTAATAATCCAAATGCTCTTTTTGGCTTTGCTCCAACAGTAGTTTTTATAGTTGTGGCAGTTTTCCCAAAATTAATATGATTCATGTTTTTTTCAATAGCCTCTTTTATACAGTCGTATAAAATTCTTTGATAAAGCGACATTGATTTATTAATGTCATAATCAAGCCCAATTAAATGTACTTCTAGTAAATCGTTGCTATTAATGGTGTTTATAAAGCCAAGCATTTTACCGTTTAAATAATATGCCGTAAAAGTAAAATCGTCTTTTAAAATCAATTTTAAATTATAGAAATAATTCTGTGAAACTTCTGCTAGTTTAAAGCCAATTTTATTGGTTACATTTTTATATAATTTCTGAATTTGAATATTGTTTTCTAAAATATCATCGGCACTAAAATTTTTCATTTCCAGTTTGGCACTATCTTTCAAAACCTTTTTAGTTCTTACTCTATATTTCGATTTCATATCTGCAAGATAATCTTCAAAAACATTCCATTTTTTTGGAATATCGATATATAATTCTGGTTCTATTTCAAAAAGTTTAAAGCCATTGCTTTCTAAACCTTTACTACACAAACTTTCTTCATAATTTAATTCTGAAATTAAAACAGAGTCTACTTCTTTTGTTTTTCTAAGCAGCCTACTTGTTTGTTTCAATACTTCGCATTTCTCACTTTCGGTAATTTGTGGCTTCCAGTATTGACCATTATCTCCTGAAACAAATAAATTTCCTATAACTGCTAGTTCCCAATTTACTTTTTCTAAAACGGTTTCTATTGTAGCTTTTACCAAACAAGAAACATCTTCAGAAAGGTAGTTTTTTAGCTCACTGCCTTCAAAAGGCACAATTTGAATTAAAAGTTTTGCAATAAGTTCATTGTTTTTTACAACCTCAGCAAATACATATCGAATATTTTGATTTGAAATTACATTGGCATTTAAAAAAGGTTTTTTTTCAAATATAGAATCGCCTAAATTTTGTTCCCAATAAACAGTATTGTCTAAATTATTATAGAAGTCGATTTTGTACATACTATTTTTTGACGTAGCCTTAAAATTTTCCTTACAGTTTTCTAGATCTTAATACAGCGAGTAATAAAACCAAACCTAAAACGAGTGCAAATGCAAAGCCGACAACACTCAAAACTGGAATACCAAAAGAATCTGACATTTGTTCTGGTGGAAATTTTGCAAGTGTTAATATTGAAGAAGAAAGCACCAATGTAAAAATTACGAATGTGAGAATAATTCTATTAATCATTCTGTCTAAACCATTCAAAAATCCATTATATCCTTGATGGTCTATTCTAAGTTTTATGTCTCCTTTTCGAGTCTTTTTTAAAATAGTACTAAATTCTGAAGGAATATTATTTAGAAGTGTAAAAATTTCAGAAGACTTGTATACAAATGTTTCAGCCAGCTCCTTAGGAGAATATTGTTCTTTTATAATTTTTATTCCATAAGGAATTACAAATGCTGAAATATTGAACTCTGGATGCATTATTTTTCCTATTCCTTCTAATACAGCAAGTGCTCTAAAAATTAAGAAAACGCCTCCCGGAACACGCATTTTATACTTATACATTACTTGTTGTAATGCTTCTATCATTTCTTCAATACTACTATCTGCAACAGGAACATTTGCATATTCATCTATAATTTCTGCCAAATCATATTCCAACATTTTCATGTCGTCTACATCATCTTCAATGGCTAGTTTTTTTAAATTTCTTGCCATTCCTTGGGCATCTTCTCTTCCCATTGCTATCATTACATTGGCAAAAGCAAATTTGTCGGGTTTCATAAGTTTACCCAACATTCCAAAATCTATAAGTATTAAAGTTCCATCTGGTTTTACTAATATATTTCCTGGGTGAGGATCTGAATGAAAATATCCAAATTCAAAAATTTGCATCAAGTAAACATCCATTCCCACTTCAGCAATTTGTTTAGGATCTAAACCCCAGGCTTTTAATTTTGCTAAGTCTGTAATTTTACAACCATCTACATATTCTATAACAAGTACTCTTTCTGTAGAAATACTTCTATATGCTTTTGGTACGTAAAATTTCTTGTGGTTTTTATAAAAATTTCGAAAGCTTTCTATGTTTTTGCCTTCATTTTTATAATCTAGCTCTTTTATCATGCTACTTTCAAATGCTTCTACAGCATCCATAGCATTTGGCATTCCTTGTTCTTCTAAATATTTTTCTGCCTTGGAAACAACGTATTTTATAATTTCCAAATCTTCGTGCATTACTCTAGCTACACCAGGTCTACGTACTTTTACTACAACTTCTTCGCCAGTAAGTAATTTTGCTTTATGAACAACTCCAATAGATGCAGAACCAATAGGTTTTTCATCGAAATACTCAAATACTTCTTCTAGTTGTTTTCCCATTTCTTTTTCTACTCTTGCTTTAAGAATAGGAAAAGGTGTTGGAGCAACTTCGCTTTGCAATTTTTGAAGTTCGGTAATTAATTCTTGGGGAACTAAATCTGGTCTGTTAGATAATATTTGTGCTAACTTTATAAACGTTGGTCCTAATTCTTCACAAGCCATACGCACACGCTCCCACCTAGTAGAATCGTTTACGTGTCTGTTATCTCTTGTCCATTTTAGTAAAAGTTTATTTGGAATTACTTTTTGAAGTGGTGTATTGGTAACCAAATCTTCAAAGCCATACTTTAGTAACACTTGTATTATGGCACGTGTACGGTTGATGTTTCGGAATGTACTTTCAAAAAGCAAAATAAGACAGTTTTAGTGCGTAAAAGTAGTAAATATTAGATAACTTGAATACTTCTAAGAATTATAAATTTAGTCTAAAAATTATCAAATTCTTATTTTTTTATTCTTTTTTAAAATTTATTGCCAATTTTCCTCCTAAGAAAGCCATTGGAAAATATGCTACTATTACATCTAAGGCTTCAAACCAAATTGGTGCTGGCAGCATTTTTGCCATCATAATACCACCAATAATAAAAAACCCACCAGCAAATATTGCTAGTTTTATTTGATTGGAAACAGAAAGAAATGCAGCTACAAAACCTGCTAATAAAGAACCCAAAGCATGCGCTAAAAAAGGAAAAACAAAATGCTTAGCTTCGTACAAATGCATATTTTGCTTTATACTTTCAATATCATTTGGATTAACGCCTTCGGGCAGCGAAACAATGTTTCCAGTAATATTTATTATAGTCATATTCAGAATTCCTCCTAAAACTATACCAGCTAAAACAGCAAGTATATTTCGTAAAGTTGGGTGCATAATAAGTTAATTTGTTTGTTTCAAAGATAAAAGAAATTACTAATTCTAGCATTAAATCATCCACTCATTCTATCATTCTATCATTCCCTCATTAAAAACATTCTATCATTAAAAAAATTCTATCATTAAACCTTAAAAGGAATATCTTTAATTACTTCCAAAACAAATTTCCAATATTTTTGTGTAGAAGAAATGCAAGCACGCTCGTCTGGTGAGTGCGCTCCTCTAATTGTAGGGCCAAAAGAAATCATTTCCATTTCTGGATAATGTGTTCCTAAAATTCCGCATTCTAAACCGCCGTGTGTTGCCATTACTTTTGGTTCTGCGTTAAAAACTTCTTTGTATTTTGCTACAAGTGTTTTCAAAATACTCGAATCTGGATTTGGTTTCCAGCCCGGATAATCTCCAGAAAGACTTACTTCATAACCAGCCAATTCAAAACCAGAAGTCAACATATTTATCATATCATATTTTCCTGATTCTAATGCCGAACGGCTCAAACACATTATTTCAAATTCGCCTGTACCTACTTTTACTCTTGCTAGGTTGTTTGAAGTTTCTGTTAAACCTTCAATGTCTGGACTTTTTCTGTACAGACCATTAAATGTAAGGTAAATAACTTGTAATAATTTCTTTGCATCTGCTTTTGGTAAAACTGTATTTGGTGTACTTACTTCTTTAAAATAAATTTCTAAATCTGGTTCTACTTTGGCATATTCTATCTTAATTTCAGCAACTAATTTGTTAAACTTATATAGAAAAGCTTCTTCATTGTTTATTAAAACAACTGCATTAGATTCTCTTGGAATAGCGTTTCTTAAACTTCCACCATCTATACTAGAAATTGAAATATCATCTTGTGTAGCATACATTATTCTATTCATTAGCTTATTGGCATTTCCTAGTTCTAAATGAATATCGCCACCAGAATGCCCGCCAATTAAACCTTTAACTGTAATTTGAACTGCTTTTGCATTTGCACTTACTTCTTGTTGCAGATAAGAAGCGGTAGCTGTTACGTCCATTCCACCAGCACAACCTATTGTTATTTCATCATCTTCTTCTGTGTCTAAATTTAGGAGAATATCGCCTGTTAAATATCCAGCTTCTAAACCTAGTGCGCCAGTCATTCCAGTTTCTTCATCTATGGTAAAAAGTGCTTCTAATTTTGGGTGCGCTATGGTTTTAGATTCTAAAATTGCCATTATGGTAGCTACACCAAGTCCATTATCGGCACCAAGCGTAGTTCCTTCTGCTTTTACCCAATCGCCATCTAGGTACATTTTTATTCCTTCTGTATCAAAATCAAAAATGGTGTCGTTGTTTTTTTGGTGAACCATATCTAAGTGCGATTGCATTACAATGGTTTTTCTGTTTTCCATTCCTGCCGTTGCTGGCTTTTTAATTATCACATTTTGAACTGGATCTATAACAACTTCCAAACCTAAATTTTCTCCAAATGCCTTCATAAAAGCAATTACTTGTTCTTCTTTTTTTGAAGCTCTAGGAATAGCATTTAGCTCTACAAAATTGCTCCAAATTTCTGTTGGTTGTATTTCTTTTATTTGTTTGTTCACGGTTTATAGTTTTGAAATACAAAAATAAGCCTTTAATATTTGAGTTTAGATAAATTTTGGTTTATTGAAATCATTATTATCAATAACAATATCGGTATTCTATTGTGTATTTAATTCTCTTCGTTCATAACAAATTCTACAAAATTATTTCTATCTATTACTTTAGTTTCTGCATTGTAGGCTTCTATAAATTTCTTAGGAATTTTGGCTTTCTTTTTATCGTTCCATTTAAATTCATAAGCTGAAATTTTAGCATCTCGCTCTTCTACCCAGTCTATTTCTTGCTGCTGTTTGGTACGCCAAAAATAATATGAACCATACATTTTGTTGTAACTCAGATGTTTTATTCGCTCTGAAATTAAAAAATTTTCCCAAAGTGCGCCTTTGTCGTTTCGTAGTTCTATATCGTTGAAAGAGGAAATTACTGCGTTTCGAATTCCATTGTCATAAAAATAGATTTTTTTATTGAATTTTATCTCATTTCTTAAATTTCTACTAAATGCATTGACTCTAAAAATGATAAATGCTTTTTCTAACAACTGGATATAACTGGCTATAGTTTCTTTATTGACGCCAAGCAGTTGCGCTAGTTCGTTGTATGAAACTTCTTGCCCAAGCTGGTAAGCCAAGGCTTGCACTAGTTTTTCAAGAATATCTGGTTTTTTAATGTTTGCCAAAATCAAAATATCCTTGTACAAATAACTGTTTGCAAGATTTTGTAAAACTTCTCTTTCGTCTCCAGGATTATTGATTACATCTGGATACATTCCATATATTAACCTATGATTGAGCTGAGAAATAGCATCTACATAGCCTAATTTTTCTTGAAACTCGCTCCAAGAAATGGGATATAAATTGTACTCCCATTTTCTGCCTGTGAGTGGCTCGTTGATATTGTTATTTAAGTCTAAGGATGATGAACCGCTCAAAAAAAGTTGTACATTTTTGAGTTGGTCGCTTATGAGTTTTGAAGTCAAGCCGATATTATTGATACGCTGTGCTTCGTCTATAAACACGATGGTGTTTTTTCCTATAATTCTTTTTACATCTTGTAGGTTTGCTTCTTCGAGCATTTGTCTTACCTGTGCATCGTCTCCGTTTAGAAATAAAACATTTTCATCTTTTTCTAGTAAAGTATTTATCAAAGTAGTTTTACCTACTTGTCTTGGTCCGGTAAGTACTATGGCTTTTCCTTGGTGTATTTTAGATTTTATTCTCGCCGATATTTGTCTTTGAAACTTCATTTCTTAGCTCTATTTAAAGCAAATGTAACACAAAACGGCTAAAAAGCATAACTTTTGGCTGTTTTAATAGCTAAAAAGCATAACTTTTAGCCGTTGCGATAGCTAAAAAGCGTAACTTTTAGCTATTTGTGATTATTATGCTAAAATGAAATTAAATTATGAGCGTATTTTTTTGAAGGAATTTCTCTGTGTATGGCAGAGATGCTAAGCACAGGAAAATATAGACACACGTAACCATTTGCGGATAAGGCGAAGGATTTTCGGGCATTTCCCCTTTGGTTGACATCCTTGCCGACCAACTTTAAATAAAACTATACATATAAATAATGAGTGATTGGCAGGGATGCCAACCACAAGAAAAAAGCAAAACTTGAAAGGCAAAATATGCAAAAACAAACAAAATGAAAGTAATATAGCCAGCTAAAAAGCTAAATTACAAACAAGACGAAAACAAAAAACAAGTCATTTTTACTTTAGGGAATAAAAACAAAGCTTAAATTACATAGGCTTTGACGGATGTA
>CAKZQD010000041.1 GCA_937139485.1 uncultured Bacteroidota bacterium
TAGTATCAGGAGTAAGGATAGGAGCACAGATAGATGATTACGGTTTTTCATAATGATATAATTTTTATTACTGATTTGTTTTGATTCAGTAAAATAAAGAACAATTCAATAAAGGCATTACCAAACACAAAGAATTAATGATATATAAGCGTTATTTCAATCGAGATAGTTTCTCATCTACTCGAAGGGTCGTATTTTCCAAAAATACACCCCCCCCTAGATCTGAAAAAAAGCTGAGCCGCCGTCTGATGATGGCATAAAAAAAGGGAGACCTAGTGGCTTCCCTTTTTTAAAATATTTGAGATTATATCACTCAATAATAATGGTTTTTTGATGACTGTCCCCATTTTTATCAATTACCTTCAATTCGTACATCCCTCTTTTTGAAAAGTACTTTTTAAGTTTGATTTTGTCATTTTTATACTTTTTTACGTGAATTAATTTCCCTTTTTCATCATAAATTTCCACATCGTTTGTATTATCGTTAGCAAATTGAACGCAGGGGTCAATAGGCGCTGGAGCCTTAAGGTAAATGGTAATATCACCATCACTGGGGTTGGGATATGCTATCAGATTATAAGTGCATGGGTCTCCTCCTCCTGAGCCTCCTCCTCCAGAACTCACTGTTACTATCCTATCACTATATGAAGCAAGGCCGCAAGCATTTATCGCATTACATCTAATTCTGTACGTACCAGAACAAGAGCCATATTTAATCCCCATATACCTTGAAGAGGTGGTTACATCCGTACTACTATTATTATCAATGAATACAGGGCCAGAATAAGGGCCTTGGCAATTATTGGTATCGTCAACAATAACCCAATGATAGCTTGTTGCCCCTGATGAAGCGTCCACTTGAAGTTGGTCATAACTGTACTTATCAACTTGATCAAAAGTACCTTGTATCTGAGAATTATGAGTTTTAGGATTTCCTAACCAAACACCCAATGATATATGTATGATCCCTTCTGGGCTAGAAATATTAGCTGTGATCAAACCACTTTCTCTGGTACCATTATTATAAATTCTTGTAGTAAACGATGACCCTGTCCCGCTATCCACAGTAAATAAGTTAGCTGGTGACGCTGTCCAAGACAATATTTGACTTCCAGCTGGAAGATTGTTTACCGAATAAGTCTGATTACTGGTACAAATAGTGGAACTTCCTACTATAGTGGCTGCTGTTCCATCATAGGCAGCGCCAACTCCTACCGCATACCATGCATTCGTAACTGATTTGATTATATTCTCGTTATTATACAGACTGGCCGCTGCGTTTATTAATGCGGTCCTAATTTCCGGGTAAGTGCTAGTACCATTCAAGTAGTTATTGAATACAGCCTCAATCAGAATATTTTCAGCGAGTTCCATATTTATGGGTTCCACCGAATATGAAATACCCAATCCATTTGTGCCTTGGCCTCCATTTACCAATAAGTAAAACCAATGCGAAAAAACGCCACTTCTGAAATAAGGGTGCGAATTTCTATTATAATCAGAGTCTTCAAAAGTATCACTCATTTGAGATTCGGCAGTCAAATCCCCTGGAGTTTCCAAATTTCGAAGAGATGTGCTATTGAGCATAAGTTGTTCACCTATTTGCCATATATTATTTCCTGGTCTAATGTGACTTTCTAGGATGGCGCCCCATATATCACTCAAACCTTCATTAAAGGCGCGCTCCTTATTTCCCCATCCAATTTGGAATTGCGTAATTGCATGACCATACTCATGCGCTACAACATCAAGACTACCTAGAGGGCGGAAAGTATCCGCCCCTTGGCCAAACGCAAGTACCTTCTCCACTCGATTCCAGTGTGCATTATCTCTATCAAGATCACGTGTATCTCCAAATCGAACAAAGGCCTCGATAGGATGACCTTCGTCATCAAAACTGTTGATTTGATGCTCTACATTAAAGTAGTCATAAATTTCTTGCAATGCCCAGTGTACATCCAACCCCATATCGTTGTTACTGGCATGGTGCTCGGCTGCCGTCCAGTTATTGTTGTTATCAATGATTTCTATACCATCTGAAAAATCTATTGAATTATTTTGAAGATTCTGGGTGTGAATTGTAGCCCCTCTTGTGTTGTCAAATAGTCGATGCCCACCATTAATTGGACTAGTGGCTGCTTGTTGGCTTCCGCTATACCGTGTGGCAAAAGTCCCTTCCAAATTAATAATTGTTGGTTCTGTAAGAACTATTTCACCTGTCTGGGCATGAACATACCCAATTTCATTATTATTCAGATCATCGGACATCAAATAAATACGATAGACAAGCAAGACTTTGGGCATTAAATCTGGATGACCTGAGATAGAGATTTCTTTAATATAAAGCTCAGTTTTCGAATCGATCACGGTGTGCTTTTTTATCCCTTTGAATTCAATAAATTTATTTATTGCACTTTCTATGCTAATGCTTGGTTCGGTATTAAGCGCATCAATTTTAACATAGTTTCCATTAGCAAAGTAAATTTTTCCATTTTTGTAATGGATATTGTATCCAGCCCCATCTACCTTCACACCCTGATAATATTGGTCGTAGTGTTCATGTATGAAGTTTGATCTTTTGGATTTGTGATTTTTTTTCTCAAAATGATCTTGAGGTTTTGCTTCCAAATAATTGTCAAAAAAGCTTTTGGCGGATTGAGGCCTACTGCTGTCTTTTAGAGTTGCAGAAAACTCTACAGATCTAACAATGCCTTTTTTATTTCTCTTGATATTACCTGCTTTTTCATTTTTTTGTGAATGACCAATAAATGAAGTAAAACAAAAAGCAATGAGCATGAAGTATTTAATCATAACGATATTCTTTATAATGGTTTCGGCACTAGATATAGCTGCCAGATAGATTGAATTATATTTATTTTGAACTGCTTCAGAGCCAATAGATGAGGCTCGTCCAGGGCATGGAACTATAGTCCTATTTGTCAATTTCTTTACGCTCGTAAATAGAGGTGTTAAAAATAGCTAATCTGTCAACATAGTCAAGTCTTAGTTTATCAGGTGTAATAAATTCATATTGATATTTTGTGTTGTTACTAAAAAGAATAGAATCTATTACAGATTTAGATAACCAAACTGTAGTAAAAGCAGTAATAACAGAAGAAAACCAAGCATTATATTTTTCTCGATTTCCAATACCTTTTCATAGAAACACAAGTTTAGAAAATAGATTAAAAACACATAAATACTATAAACATATTGGTATTTATGCTTATAGACCAGAAATACTTCAAAAAATAGTCTTATTAAAAGAAAGCAAATTAGAAAAAGCCGAAAGTTTAGAACAACTTCGTTGGTTAGAAAACGGTTTTAATATTGGTGTAAGTGAAACCGAACACGATAGTAATTCTGTAGATACACCAGAAGATTTAGACGCTTTGATGGAAAAATTCAAAGGCGATTATTTTGACTAGAATAAATATTAATTTACAATGAATATAAAACCTTGGATTCAAGCTGCACGATTAAGAACATTACCACTAGCTTTTTCATGTATAATTACTGGTGCTGCAATCGCCATTCAAAACAATGTTTTTAATCCTATTATTTTCATTTTAGCATTATTAACAACGCTTTTGCTTCAAGTATTATCTAATTATGCCAATGATTATGGCGATGCCGTTTCTGGAAAAGATAAAGACCGAGTTGGTGAAAAAAGAATGGTAGCAAGTGGAGAAATAGCTAAAGAAGCTATGAAAAAATCGATTTACTTATTTTCTTTCTTATCGTTTATAAGTGGTTTATTATTAATTATTTATTGCTTCAACAACTACTTTTATATTATTCTTTTTATTGTACTTGGTTTGGCAGCAATTTGGGCCGCTATAAAATATACTGTTGGTAAAAATCCTTATGGTTATTCTGGTTATGGAGATTTATTTGTTTTTTTATTTTTTGGAATAGTTGGTGTTGTAGGTAGCAGTATTTTGTATACAACAGATTTAGATTATATCATTTTATTACCAGCATTTTCTATTGGTTTATTATCTACCGCTGTACTTACATTAAATAATTTAAGAGATATAGAAAACGATGCCAAAACAGCTAAAAATACTTTGATAGTAAAGATGGGCTTTGCCAAAGGTAAAAGTTACTTTGCAAGTCTTATACTTTTGAGTCAATTAGCTATGATTGCTTATGCAATTTTGAGTCATTTTGAAAACCGACAATACTTATTTCTTTTAGCAAGTATTTTGCTTAGTGGAATTTTGAAAAAAGTACTAAACACAAATAAACCAGAACAAATGGATCCGTTTTTAAAACAAACTGCGATAGCAACATTTACGTTTTCTTTGTTATTTTTGCTAGCTATGTTGTATTAAAAAACATAGATTTATTAGCTTTATTTCATGTTATAAATTAACATACCATTCTCAGTATCAATCACTTCAAAAAAAAGCCTGTTAATTCCTAAGCCTTTTTTAAAGAAAGTAATTTCTAAATTTTGAACTTTACCAACAGAAACTACTTTTTCCTTTGATGATACAAATTTATAATTGCTACTTTCTGCTAAAAAACCAAAGATTACATCTACAGTAGTTTTTACAACACTTTTTTCATTTGCAATAGAAGCATCATAAGAAGCCTTATTATTTCTTGAAGCATCTGTACCTTTATATGCCAAAAAAGAAGCCGCTTTGCTATAATCTTGCTGAGCACAAGCAATAAAAAATTCTTGAGCAAATTTTTGTTGCTTATCTAAATTTTGTTCATCTATACTTTTTACTAATGTAATAACTTCTGCTTTGCTAGACAAAACCACATCTTTTACAACAGATTCTATTTTATAATCTTTTTTTTCGGCTTTAAAAGCAGTAGAATCAATTACTATTGTTGTATTTTTTGTTGATTCATCTTTTTTTTCTTTTTTGGCTTCATTATTGCAAGAAGTGAAGCAAATTAATAGTGTAAAAACTATTATAAATCTATTAAAATTAAGCATCTCTATATATTTTAAGCACAAGATTATGCAAAATATGTTATATTTGCAAGCCTTTACACAAAAGATAAATTAAAATTTAGCTCATGAAATATTTATTTTCTACTTTATGTTTTTTTTTCATTTTTCAGAGCAGTGCCCAAATTACCATACTTGGCGCAAAAAAGACAGAAATAATTGAAACCAACAATGACAAAAATGATGTCAAGGAAATAAAAAATATTAATTTTTCTAAAACTGATGAAGAAATTAGAAAGCCTAATTTTATTTCCACAAATTATATAGGAAATTCTAATGCAAAGTTAGTAGATGAAAAAGTTGAAATTAACATTATAAATCAAAGTGAAATAATTGGTGATGAAAAAAAACAACTCGTTGTAGATTTAGATAAAGCTAAAGAAACTGTAGATAGTGTAAAGGTTTTTAAAAATCCTAATTATTTCACAAATGAAAACGAATCAAATTCTATTCAAGAATCAAACTTAGCAAAACCTAGTAAAATATATACTGACAACACAGCAGGTAATTCTTCAAATATAATTTTTCTTATAAAAGAAAAAGTTGAAGTTAAAGAAAATATTACTAGCCCAAATGAAGAAATAAATAGCATTTCAATTCAAAAAACAGAAACTGAATCAAAAAGCAATATAAATACTTCAAAATCTGAAAGTGGAATTACATTCAGCAGTACCAAAAACAATTCAAAATTAAATTCTGAATATTTAGAGTTTGAAGAAGAAAATATTGAAAATAATACAAAAACGGAGCTTAATAATAAAAGTAGTGAATCTAAAATCCCTTCTGGAAATCTAAACAAGATCAATAATTTAAATGATATTAGTTCAGACAAACCAAATACAGAAAAATTATCTGAAAACAATAGTAATCCAAAAAAAGGATCTTGGTCTGTGGGTTTAAAAGTTGGTATTCCAATAGTAATTGGCGATGTAAATTCTAAAGCTGGCTATGGTTTTAGCTTAAATGTTCAGAAAGCTTTGGGGCACGTTTTTGCTCTAAGGTTTGAAGCCTTAGCATTAGAAACCAAAGGTTTAAACAACAAAAGAATAAATAACACTTTCCATAACTATAAAACTAGATTTACAGATTACACATTACAAGGTGTTTTTACATTAAACAACTTAAATTTTTATAAAAAAGAACCAAAAGTGCTTTACAATATAGTAGTTGGTGGTGGTTTGGCTACAAGATATACTTGGACAGATGTAGTAGATGCCAATGGAAATGCATATAATTATGACAATATTTCTGGAGAAAAAGCATCAGATATTACAAAAGCTATAAATGATTTAAGAGACAAAAATTATGAAACAAGTATTGTAAAAGATGGAAATAAAATGAGTATTAAAAATACTAATATATTACCAACTATAATGCTAGGTTTAGGTGTTGATATAAAGTTAACTGAAAAAATTGACTTAAATTTAGCTACACGTTTTTCTCATCACTTCGATGATAATTTAGACGGTTTACAAAATGGAAATACAGCAGATTGGATGTCTTTTACTTCTTTGGGAGTAACGTATAAATTTGGTTCAAAAAATAATTCTATGCTTTGGACAAACCCAGTTTATTCAAAAGTAGAAGAAATTAATGAATTAAAAAAGAAAGTAAAAAACGGAGATTTACTTAAAGATGAAGACAAAGACGGAATTGCAGATATATTTGACCAGGATTTAAACACACCTCCAAAAGTTGCTGTAGATAGCAGAGGTATTCCTTCAGACTTAGATAAAGATGGCGTTCCAGACTATGAAGATGCTGAACCTTTTACACCACTAGGAGCAAATGTAGATAAAAGAGGAATTGCTATCGATTCTGATAACGATGGTATATCAGACGCATTAGACCTTGAACCAAATACATTATCTGGTAGCCAAGTAGATTCAAGAGGCAAAACAATTATTCCCTCAAGAAATGAAGCTAACGATTTAAGTATAGCAGAAACCAACAGTGATTTCGAACTTATATTTTTTGATGAAAATTCTTCTAACATTAAAAGAGAATTTTATTCTAACTTATATAATATTACAAAATATATAAAAGGAAATCCAACTGCCAAAATAGAAATTATTGGCTATACAGATGTAACGGGCGGAGAAAATTTTAACCTAAACTTATCTGAAAAAAGAGCAAATGCTGTTTATAGTATGCTTATTGAAATGTTTAAAATTCCAGCAAATAATTTAAGTACTAGATTTGAAGGCGAGAATAATCCTATAATAGAAGGTTTGCCAAAAACAAAAAATAAAAAGTTTGAAGCAGCATATTATATTAATAGAAGAGTAGAGTTTAAAATTTCACAATAATTTTTTCTTTATTCAAGAACAAAATATGAACTATTAATTATTTACCTTTGCAAAACTTACATAAAATAAAATAAAAAATAAGTATATGTCTATAAAATTATCAGAATTTGACTTTGAATTACCAGAAGATAGAATAGCAGAATATCCACCAGAAAAAAGAGGAGATTCTAAGCTAATGGTAATAGACAGAAAAAAAGGAACTATTGAACACAAAATGTTTAGCGACTTTATTAGTTATTTTGATGAAGGAGATGCTTTAATAATGAACAATACAAAAGTTTTTCCTGCTAGACTTCAAGGTCATAAAGAAAAAACTGGTGCTCAAATAGAAGTTTTCTTATTAAGAGAATTAAATGTAGAGCAAAGATTATGGGATGTATTGGTAGATCCAGCAAGAAAAATTAGAGTTGGAAACAAACTTTACTTTGGCGAAAACGAAACAATAGTAGCAGAAGTAGTAGACAATACAACTTCTAGAGGTAGAACTATACGTTTTATATATGACGGTACAGATGAAGAATTTAAGAAAGCACTTTTTTCTATAGGAAGCACGCCTTTACCAAAATATATTACAAGACCACAAGAAGATTTAGACAAAGAACGCTATCAAACAGTTTATGCTAAAAAAGAAGGTGCGGTAGCTGCACCAACAGCTGGTTTACATTTTACAGAAGAAATGATGAAAATGCTTGAAATTAAAGGTATAGAAACAGCAGAACTTACTTTACATACTGGCTTAGGTACATTTAGAACTATAGATGTAGAAGATTTAAGCAAACATAAAATGGATGCTGAATATTTTCAAATTCCTGCAGAAGCAGCAGAAACTATTAACAAAGCAAAAACAGAAAAAAGAAAAATATGTGCCATTGGTACTACTTCTGTAAGAGCTTCAGAATCTTCTGCAACAGCTACAAACTTATTAAAAGATGACGAAGGTTGGACAAACTTATTTGTATTTCCTCCTTATGAATTTAAAATTGCTGATTGCCTTTTAACAAACTTTCATTTACCAAAATCTAGTTTACTGATAATGAAGAGTGGGTATGGTGGTGTAGAATTGATTAGATAAGCTTATCAAGAAGCTGTAGGGTGTGATTTTAGGTTT
>CAKZQD010000042.1 GCA_937139485.1 uncultured Bacteroidota bacterium
CAAAATTAATATCGTAAACCGCACTATACTTGCGTTTGTGTTTTTCTCGACTTGGGGTATCTATCTTACCGTTTCGTTATTTCTATTTGAACTAGTTAAGCCAATTTGTGATTTAGTTTGGTCAGATATGTCTGATAGTGGGTTGTTACTAGAAGCAAATAATAAAATTAAACATAGAGGAGTTTTTAAGTATAAAGATATAGATGAATTAAATACAAAAGAATTTTGGAGTAGATTTGGAGTTAAAGACGATTCTGATATCGATTTTGAAATAGATAAAGGGTTGATTAAACTATCTATATTAAAAGATATAAAAAAAAGGAATCAGAAAATTATAGATTCTATTTTTAAATTATTGGAATATCTAAGTGAAGTTTTTGAAATTAGATTTGAAGAAAAAAGAAAAGGTTTTAAAAGTCATAGAATATGAGATTAGAAGATTTAATAAAATTATATAAAACTGAAGAATATGAGTTCTATAAATACACGGATAAAGATGGGGAGAAGATAAATACAAATTTCATTTTTGAAACTCATAAAGATTATTTAGATAAATATTTAAGCTTTTATAAAACAATTCCAGATTTAACTCAAGTTGTAGTTTATGCAGTAGATGGTATTTTTAAATTAACTAATCAAGGTATTGAATTTTTTATAAGACATAATCATCAAGAGGTTTTTGAAGATAGAAATGGAAATATAAGAGGAGTTTCTTATGAATTGACTAAAATTGTTAGGAATAATTTATTGAAAAGAATTAATGATATAATGGCGGTAACTGATTTTAATCAATTGCATAAAATTGTTACTGAATGTAAAGTAAAAGGTTTTGGACCATTAGCAATTTATGACACAACACAGAGAATTGCATCTAAAATGAATATTGAGCCTGACAAAATTTATATTATGGCTGGAGCAAAAAAAGGGATAGAACTATTAGAGGAAAAAGGGTATATCGCAAAAGGTTTGTCTAAAAACAAAACAATAGAAATGAAAGATTTACCAATAGAACTTCAAGTTTTATCGCCTTCTGAAGCTCATCATTTTTCTTGTTCAAAAAAGAAAGAAATTGAATCATTGGAAATTAATCAGATCTAATTTTTGTTTAACGATACCACAACTTAATCAAGAATTAGAAACACTAACTTCAGAATTACAAGCCAAATGAATAACAAAGAACTAAAAGATCTCCAACAAAAAAGACAAAAATTACTCTCTTTATTAAAAGAAAACGAACAGGCTTTGGCACTCTTAAACGAAGGAGACACTACAAATCCTTTACCCAAAAAAATTGATGCTGATTTGATAGAGCATATTCATCAATTAGATGAAAAACGGAATCGTATTATCAAATCGGATATTTCGTTTTCTGGTTTTGAAGAATTAGATAAAACAACAGGTGGTTTTAAAAAGAATGATTTTGTAATTATAGGCGCAAGGCCAGGAATGGGCAAGTCGACTCTGATGCTCAATATACTTTTAAACGATATCTTTGAATCGAATAAAAACGTGCTCTATTTTTCTTTAGAAATGACTAAAAAACAGATTTTAAACAAATTATTGTCTTATGAAACAGGTATTGCTTATGCAAAAATAAATAATGGCGCGTTAAAGAAATCTGAGTGGGAAACTCTTGAAGAAAATTCAGAACGTTTAAGAAATTCGCCTTTGTTTATAGATGATACACCGGCTATCAATTTATATGATTTGATAGCAAAATGTAAACAAATGAAGCAACAACATAATGTAAGCTTGGTATATGTAGATAGCTTACAACAAATTACACTGACCGAAAAACAAAAACGACAAGCAAAGTCTAGAAATGTATTAAATATCGTATCTTCTGAATTTAAAAAATTAATAAAATCGGATGATATTACCATAATCGCAACTTCCCAAATAGCTAAAAGTGTAGAAACTAGAGGAGGAGCAAAAAGACCTCAAATTTATGATTTAAAAGGCTCTACAGAGCTGGAAGAAGATGCAGATATTATTCTGCTTTTGTACAGACCTGAATATTATCGTATTACACAAGATGAAGATGGTTTAGATGTCAGAAGAATGGCAGAGTTAATTGTTGCTAAAAACAAGTTTGGTCAAACTGATACCGTTAAAGTAAAATATAATGCTTTGATGGACAAGTTTGAAGAATTTACCCCAGATGATATAGAAGAATATAACCGATATAATAACCCTTGGAGTGGGCCTTTTTTAAGTGAATTTGATGATGAATTTAATGATGAATTTGGTGATGACGATGACGATTGCCCGTTTTAATATTTTCATGACAATACGATTTAAAACTAGAAAGAGTGTTTCTTAAAGTTTTTTTAATATAAAATTAGCTGTCAAAATAGCATTTTTACATAAATTTCCTTACAGAATGCAGTAAATAGTCTTTGAAAATTTGCTAACAATTATTTTTGTTTTCAAACGAGTAGAAATACAAAAAAATAAAATGGCTGGTATAAAAATAGCGCCTTAGTTGATAGAAGAAAATTTGACTATCTTGCAAAGTATTTTTTTTAATACTCATAATTTATTTTTTGGTACACTTATTGTGCTTTTTCATAAGTTATTTCAATAATTTAATAGTACCTAAATAAAACCTTTAAATGATACACCAAGAATCAAAAAAACTAATTGATGAATTTATGAAAACTACAAATGCCGAAGGTGTTTTAGTTACCGATATTAATGGGCAAATGCTTTATACAACAGAATCTAAGCTTGAAAATTCAGAACTGGAAGAATTATCTGCGTTGCTTTCTGTTTCAGATTCTATGTATTCTAAAATTAATGAAAAATTAAAGACAGACCAAAAAGAATTGACTGTAATTGTAAATAAAACCGATTATATACTAATAAAAAAAGTTGAAGATGCTTTTGTATTGCTTTCTCAAATAAAAAGAACAGAAGACATCAACATGATTTATAACGAAGTAGAAAAATTTATTAGTGTATTTTTGAGTAAAGGAATTTTATAAAAATTCATCACTATAAGGCAAAAATTTAAACTTATTTAAAAGTATTACTGCCAGCTGTATTCATGAAAAAAACTTTCAAAACCAATATTAAATTACTTAATAAAGTTAATTCATATGAGGTCTTTTATGTTTATTTAAGTAAGTTTTTTATAGCAAAAAGAACGAGAATAATAAAAAATATTTTAGATTTAAAAAAAGGAGCAATTAAGCTCCTTTTTTATTTTGTAATATAATTTTTGCTAATTTTTAAAATCCAATAGTAAATCTTGCTCCGATTCCTGGGTTTACGTCTAAATTTTCTTTAAGTTCAGAACCATTCACATTTCCGTTTTTATCGAAAGTTAAGTAATGTACATCAGAAAAATTACTTGTAAGTCTAGCATCTAAACCGAGCTTGAAGTAGATTTTTTTCTGTGTGTGAATTTTTACACCAAGTTCCAATGCTCCTTGTGGACCACCATAGTTTAGTGTAGAATAAGAATTTGCGTCATAGCCTATTTTGTCTTTACCACCTTTACCAAAAGCTTTACCAAATTCAAATTTATTGTTGTTTAGTAAGTTTTTGTTGTAGCCATATCTATCTAAAGATAAACCATAACCAGCTTCAATTTGATAATAAGGCGTAATTTTTCTCTTTAAAATATCACCTGCGTAAACCAAGTTTAAACTTAGTTCTGGCAGTCTGTAACCAGTGTTTAAAGCTACGTTTTCTAAGCCAACAGCTACGCCTACATAACCAAATCTACCAAACTTATAACCGTTTGTAACTCTAAAAGAATAAGCAGACGTATTACCGCCTATACCTATTTCTGCAAAGTAGCCTTTATCTTTTTGCTTGTAGTCGCCTTTGAGTATTTTACCCATTCCACAGCAAGATTTATTGGCAGATGCACAAGAAGACTTTGAAGCGCATGTTTCTTTAGACTTAGTACAATTTTTATCATTCTTTGTGTTTGTACTAGTTGCCTTATCATCGTTTTTTACTTCTCTTGTAAACTTAGCTATATCATAAATACTATAGTCAAGAACTTTAGCTTCATTGGTCTCAATTTTAATAGATTTCCCTGGTACTTGTTCTACAATTACACCCTTTACAATACTTCCATCTTTTAAATAAACTACATCTATATAGTCCCCAATAGTTTGTGCAGATGCATTAAATGTAAATGCAAGCATTAATACTAAAATTGAAATTTTTGTTTTCATCTTGTTACGATTTTATGTTTATAAATAATAGCTCAAAGATAACAAGAAGTGTTCCAATTTTGAGAAAATTAACTTTATATAAGCTAGCTTTTTTTGTAGTTTGGTAACAGTATTTAAAAACCTATTCCAAATCTAATTCCCAGACCAGGTCTTGCAGAAAAATCTTTGTAGGTATATGACTCAACAAAGCTGCTTAAAGGATCATAAGGGTAATAACTTGTTACATCAGAAAAATTTGAATTTATCTTTGCATCTAAAGATAGCTTATATGAAATCTTCTTTTTGGTATGAAATTTTACACCAAAGGCTATTGCTCCCATTGGACCACCATAATTAGTTCTTTCTTCATAACCATAAAAATCATAATCTTCGGCATAAACACCATCAAAGGCTCCATATCCGCTTCTGTCCATTGAAAAACCATAACCAGCTTCTACTTGATAAAAAGGAGTAATTCTCTTCTTCAATATTTCTCCAGAATAAACTAAGTTTAAAGATAATGCAGGAAAACTGTGATTATAGTAGTAGTTTAAATTTAAAGTTTCTAAACCAACTGCCAAACCTAGATTTCCAAATCTTCCAAAACGGTATCCATTAGTTATTCTTAAACCACTTCCAGCAGAATTAAAAAGTGCATCTATATTTATAAAATAGCCTTTCTTTTTTGCTTTATAATTGTTCATATATTTTAAACTGTCTGGTTTGGTAGTGTTTGAACTTTTTGCTTCAACAATAGCTTCTTCTCTAGTAAATTTTTCAACTTCTGTAACTTTATATACATATTGACTTCCGTCTTTGGTTTGAATTTTTACCGTTTTCCCAGGAACTTGTTCTACAATAATTCCTTTAATCTTACTTCCATTCTTTAAATAAAGAACATCTATGTAGTCGCCGATTGTTTGTGCTGTTGCACCAAATGCAAAAGCTAGCATTAATACTAAAATTGAGATTTTTTGTTTCATAATGAGTTATTTTTTTTATTTTTTTTAATTTATTTAAAATCCTATACTAAACCTAGCTCCAATTGTAGGCAGCACAAACAAAGACTTATGTAAAGCAGTATTTTTATTGCCTTCTTCATTGATGAAGCTTATATGAGAGTCGTTAAAGTTACTAGTAAACCTTGTGTCAAGTGCTAAACTAAAATTCACTTTTCTTTTAGTATAAAATTTGGCTCCAAGAGCTAAGCCAGCCATTGGTCCTCCATAATTTATTTGAAAATCGTAATTTTCAGGAATTTGTTCATCTGAATAGTAAATTGTACTAAAATTATCATGTCTGCTCAATGAAAATCCATATCCTAGCTCTAGTTGGTAAAACGGAGTAATTCTTTTATTTAGAATCTCACCAGAATAATTGAGGTGCAAAGTTAATACAGGTATTTGGCTACTGTTTGTATGAATAGATTCAATACCTAAAGCAAAACCGAAATTTGCAAATCTATTGAAACGATACCCGTTAGTAATTCTAATTCCTCCAGTAGAAATGCTACCTAATAGACTTGCATTGAAAAAATAGCCTTTTCGTTTCTTTTTAAAATTATCCATATATGGCAATTTATCTTTAGAATTCTTTTTAGAATCGGTTTTTGACGTAATTCCCTCACGAGTAAATTTTTCAACTTCTGCCATAGAGTAAACATATTGACTTCCGTCTTTGGTTTGAATTTTTACCGTTTTTCCAGGAACTTGTTCTACAATAATTCCTTTGATTTTACTTCCGTTTTTTAAATAAACAACATCTATGTAGTCGCCGATTGTTTGTGCCGATGCTACAAAAGCAAAAGCTATCATAAACAATAAGATAGAAATTTTCTGTTTCATAATGAGTTAATTTTTCTTTTTAACGGAGTTTTAATGAACTTATTTTTGTTTTCATCTTGTTTATTTTAAGTTGTAAGTGATTTATTCTTTAGGTTTAACGAAGTCGTTTTAAATTCCTTACTAAACCTAATACAAAGTAAAAAAAAATCATCTATTTTAAATTTTAAATAACATTCGTTAATGTAATGCTGTCGAAAACAAAAAATGGAAGAGAGCTTTAAAGAAAATACGCTCATTAAAATGAAAAAATCACTTTAAATTCTTAATTCTATATGTCAAATTTCTTGCGCCGTGATGAACTAGAAGAATATCTATTCTGTCTTTATTTTTGATTCTATAAATAATACGGTAATTGCCCACTATAAATTCTCGAATATTATCATCATTAAATTCTTTATTTATTTTTCCTAAATTGGTTTGAGTTTTTAGATGAAGAACTTTTACTCTAATTTTGATATTTGTTAGTGTGCATATTTTCTAGAATCCTTAGCAATAAAGTTGAAAATTTCTTTCAAATCATATTTAGCTTGTGATGTCCAGTTTATTTTACCATTTACTAATTTCAATATCTAAATCTTCATCGCTAGTAACTTCATCATTTTCAGATTGATGAATACCTTTTTGAATTTTTTCGATTAAAATTAATTTCTCAACTAATTCATCTAATGAGAATTTTTCTGGAAGTAAGGCAATTTGTTCTTGTACTTTTTCTCTTAAAAGCATAATGATTGGTTTATTCAAAGATAATAAAAAATCTGAAAAAATCCTATTTCTCTTCCAACCACCCATAAGCATTCTCAAAAGCCTCCAATCAAGGACTCACTTCGTCTTGTCTTCTTATGGCGCGCTTTTCCAAAAGCGTGACATATTTTACAAAGGATTTACAATCCGACTTAAAAGGAATTCTAATATCACATACTTTATATTTTTCTGACATTAGCTTAGCTCTAATATAATAAAAATTGTGGGTTTATCGGATTGCAAACCCTAAATAAAATTAAGAACGCTTTACAAAAGCGCTCTAGACAAACGTTTAGCTAAAATGAGGACGATGTGGAATACTTTGTCTTCAATAATTCTAAAATGAAGACCAAAAGGAAATTTATATAGAAAAGCAATTCTAATTTCCGAATATCGAATTTGAAAAGCTTTTGGGTTTTGTTGTATTTGCTTTTTCGTTTTAATTAAATCATTGTAAAAACGAATAGCTAAAACTTTATTGATATCTGCATACCATTCTATTGCCTTTTCAATATCTTTTTCAGCTTTTTTTGAAGACGAAAGCTTATAATTCATACTTTTTTTGAATTCTTAAGAGTATTTTATCAAAGTCAATGGCTGTTTCAGGTTGTTCTTCCAATTCCTTCATTCTATGATTAACTTCCTCTTTTTGCCATTCTGGTATTTCATCAATTTTGTTTACAAACAAATCTTGCAATAATTTATTCCATTTGTCTATAGGAATAATCACACTCGTTTTGTTGCCATCATCATCTGAAATATATTGTAAGTTCATAAGTTTTAAAATCTACTTTTACCAAAGATAATAAAAAATCTGAAAAAAAATCCTATTTCTCTTCCAACCACCCATAAGCATTCTCAAAAGCCTCCAACCAAGGACTTACTTCATCTTGTCTTCCTTCTGGGTAGTGTGCCCAATTCCATTGAAAAATACTTCTTTCTATGTGCGGCATCATTACCAAATGTCTTCCATCTTTCGAGCTCATCATTGCCGTGTTGTAGTCAGAACCGTTTGGATTTGCTGGATAGCCTTCATAAGCATATTTAGCACAAATATTGTAGTTTGCTTCGCTTTCTGGTAGCTGAAATTTCCCTTCTCCGTGCGAAATCCAAACACCTAATGTACTGCCTGCTAAAGAATTTAGCATCACAGAATTATTTTCTGAAATTGTTACCGAAGTAAAACCAGATTCGTGTTTCTGAGAATCATTGTGCAACATTTTTCCGTGTACTTTGTGTTCTGGATTAATCACTTCTAGTTCCATAAACAACTGACAACCATTACAAATTCCAACAGACAAAGTATCTTCTCTTGCAAAGAAATTATCGAGTGCTTTTTTTGCTTTTTCGTTGTACTTAAATGCTCCAGCCCAACCTTTTGCAGAACCCAAAACATCTGAATTTGAAAAACCACCAACTGCTCCTATAAATTTGACATCTTCCAGGTTTTCTCTTCCAGAAATCAAGTCTGTCATATGAATATCTTTCACATCAAAACCTGCCAAAAACATCGCGTGCGCCATTTCTCTTTCAGAATTAGAACCTTTTTCTCTTATTATCGCAGCTTTTATGCCCCCTTGCCCCCTGAGGGGGAATTTCTCCGCTAATTTTCCTGTGAAATTCTCTGGGAAAACATATTGTAAAGCTTGTTTACTATAGTTTACAAAACGCTCTTTGGCTTTATTGTTTGCGGTTTGTTTTTGGTCTAAAAGATATGAAGTTTCGTACCAGGCGGTTCTTAAATCACTTACATTGAAAGTGAAATTTTCTGATCCATTTTTAATGGCTACATTTTCTCCTGCTACAACTTCTCCAATATTAAAGAAAGCAACATTTTTAGATTTCAAAAACGCCTCTACACTTTCATCTGCTTGAAAAACGAGTCCTGCATTTTCTGCAAAAAGAAGTTTTACGGCATCGCTTTCTCCTAGTTCAGATAAATTAATTTCTGCACCAATATTGTTATCTGCAAAACACATTTCTAAAAGTGTCGTCAATATTCCACCAGCAGAAATATCGTGTCCTGCTGTTATTTTATCTGCTTTTATCAATTCCTGAACGGCATTAAACGCATTTTTAAAAGCATCAGCATCTTGAATAGTCGGTGCTTCGTTTCCTATTTTATTTTGCGTCTGGGCAAAAGTACTTCCACCTAGTTTATAAGCATCAGTAGATAAATTGATGTAGTAAATTTTTCCTCCATTTTGTTTGAAAACTGGCTCAACTATTTTGTTTATATCTGAGCAATGTCCTGCAGCAGAAATTACAACCGTTCCAGGAGAAATTACTTCTTCGTTTTTATATTTCTGCTTCATAGAAAGCGAATCTTTTCCTGTAGGAATATTGATTTCGAGTTCTTTAGCAAAGTCAGAAACTGCTTCTACGGCTTCGTAAAGTCTTGCATCTTCTCCTTGGTTTTTACAAGGCCACATCCAGTTTGCAGACAGTGAAACAGATTTCAAATTATCTTCCATTGGTGCCCAAATTATATTTGTAAGCGCTTCTGCAATAGAATTTCTCGACCCTGCTTTTGGATTTATCAAACCAGAAATAGGAGAGTGGCCTATTGATGTCGCTATTCCGTTTTTCCCTTTATAATCTAGCGCCATTACACCGCAGTCGTTAAGTGGTAATTGTAGCGGACCAGCACATTGTTGTTTAGCTACTTTTCCACCTACACATCGATCTACTTTGTTCGTCAACCAATCTTTACAAGCTACCGCTTCCAAACGTAAAACTTGCTGAATATAGTCTTGCATCTTTGAGCTATCGTAAGACAAATCGCTATAATTTCTAGCTATTGTTTTATCTGTCATTATTGTTTTTGGCGAAGAACCAAACATATCTTCCAGCGCCAAATCCATTGGTTTTTCTTGCTCAGAAGCTATCGTAAATTTTTGATTTTCCAATACCTCTCCTACTTCGTAAAACGGTGCACGTTCTCTTTCTGAAATTGTTTTTAAAGTATCAATATCTTTGTCAGAAATAATTAATCCCATACGTTCCTGAGATTCATTTCCTATAATTTCTTTTGCCGAAAGCGATTTGTCTCCTACAGGCAATTTGTCTAAATCTATTTTTCCGCCGGTATCTTCTATCAATTCCGAAAGACAATTCAAATGTCCACCCGCTCCGTGATCGTGAATCGAAACGATTGGATTTTCATCTGCTTCTACCATAGCACGAATGGCGTTGGCAGCTCTTTTTTGCATTTCTGGATTAGAACGTTGTATTGCATTCAGTTCTATTCCGCTTTCAAAAGCACCAGTATCTGCACTCGAAACCGCTGCGCCACCCATTCCTATTCGGTAGTTTTCACCACCAAGAATTACTATTTTTTGACCAGCTTTTGGCGTATCTTTCAAAGCTTGCTCTGCTTTTCCGTAGCCAATTCCACCAGCTTGCATTATCACTTTATCAAAACCAAGCTTACGTGCATCTTCTT
>CAKZQD010000043.1 GCA_937139485.1 uncultured Bacteroidota bacterium
CGACGACCCGTCATTGCGATGACGAAGGAAGAAGCAATCTTTTGTCAGTAACCAAAACGGTAATCTAAACCAACAGATTACTTCATCTCGCAGAAAAAGCGAAATTCGATTTGGTTCTTAGTTTTTGGTTTTTTGTTTGAGATTTGAAATTTGTTTTTTGTGATTTTAAAAACGTCATTGCGATGAGGCACGAAGAAGCAATCTTTTTATCGTTTACCAAAATGGTGTCCTAAAAACAGATTACTTCATCCCGCAGAAAAAGAATAATTTGAAAATTGAAATTTTATTAGTTCAAAATAATTAGTTATATTTAAAATATGAACGATTTAAAAATAATAGACACACGCCATTTAAAAGCAGGAAAAAGTACTTATCTCATAGATTTGGTTCGATATAAAGAAAAGCAACATTATATAGAAATAGTACAAAACATAGCGACCAGTACTTTAGATGGTGGTAGTATAAAAATTCATCCAGATGCTATACTTCCTCTCATAAAAATTCTTCAAGCATTAAAAATAGAAATTTACGGTGCAGAGCCTATCAAGGATACAGCCATTTCTGAGGAAGTTAAAGACAAAATTCAAAAAAGATATTTTGCCATGGTAAAAATAGAAGACATTGCACTTCAGCTAGGGCTAGAAAAAGAAAATGTTGTAGCAGTACTAGACGAAAGAGGAATAGAAATCGTGTCGCAGAAAAAACCTTTTAATAAGTATTGGAAAAAGAGAAAAAATTGATTTTTGATATTTATTTCAGCCAAAACCATTCATGAAATTCGTATCCTAAAAACAGATTACTTCATCTCGCAGAAAAAGCAAGATTCGTAATGATGGCAAAAAAACATCCAACACCTAACATCAAGCACCCAACACTATCTCAACACTATCCCAACAAAAACTCCAGATCCTCTTCTGTCAGTTGCTTCACAAAACCCTCTTCTTCTTTGATGAGTTCTTCGCTTAGCAATTTCTTTTTTGCTTGTAACTGAATAATTTTTTCTTCTATAGAATTTTTGCAAATCATTTTATAGGCAAAAACCTGTTTTTCTTGTCCTATTCTATGTGTTCTGTCTATGGCTTGCTGTTCTACGGCGGTGTTCCACCAAGGATCTAGTAGAAAAACATAGTCTGCTGCCGTAAGTGTTATTCCAGCATTTCCAGCTTTTAAAGACAATAAAAATACACGTTGTTTACTGCTTACATCTTGAAATTCAGAAACCATTTCTGCACGCTTTTCTACAGGTGTTTTTCCACTCAAATGAAAGTGACTAATGCCTCTGGTGCGTAGTTCATCGCTTAGCAAATTGAGCATACTGTTAAACTGCGAAAACACAAGCACTTTTCGGTCTTTGAGGTTGTTTTCTAGTTCGTTCAAAAGTCGTTCTAGCTTTACCGATTTTTCAGTTACAATTTCGGCATCTTTTACCAAACTTGGCGAAGCGCAAACTTGTTTTAGTTTCGTAATACCTGCCAAAATACTCATTTTGCTTCCTCCAAAACCGCCACTTTTTATGTCAAGGAAAATACTATCTCGAATTCTTATTTTTATATATTCATAAGCCTCTTGCTGTTCTTGGCTCATAGTACACCACATAATACTTTCTGTTTTTGGTGGAAGGTCTTTGGCAACTTGTGTTTTGTTTCGCCTCAAAATAAATGGAGCAGTCAGTTTGTTCAAGGCTTCCATTTTTGCTTTGCTTCCATTTTTATCTATAGGATTGGCGTATTCGTTTTTGAAAAACGCTTGCCCGCCTAGTAAATCTGGTAGCAAAAAATTCATTTGGCTATACAAATCAAAGGTATTGTTCAGAATTGGTGTTCCGCTGAGAGCCAATCTGTTCTTTGCGTTCAGTTCATAAACAGCTTTTGTGGTTTTGGCATTGATATTTTTTATAGAATGACTTTCGTCTAGCACTACAGCGTCCCAATACGGAACTTTCATTTTTTCAATATCATTTCTCAAGGTCGCATAACCCGTTATTATTACTTGCTTATTGCTTTGTACAAAGTCTTCAAAATTTCGGTTGGTTCCGTGATAAATTAAAACTTCTAAATGTGGTGCAAATTTTTCTATTTCTTGTTTCCAGTTGTAAATTAAAGAAGACGGGCAAGTAATTAAAAACTTTACTGCCTTATCTTTTTCTTCCAAATGGCATAAAAAACTAATGGTTTGAAGGGTTTTTCCAAGTCCCATATCGTCTGCTAGGCAAGCACCTGCAGATATTTTAGAAAGCAAAACCATCCATTCAAAACCTTTGTGCTGGTATGGTCTTAAAGTTGCTTTTAGTTTTTTTGGTGCAGCAATAGCTAGTGTATCATTTTGCCAGTTTTGCCAATCTGCCCACCAGTCTTTATTTACTTGAATAAGTGCTTTATTGGCTTGTATAAACTCTTTGTTTGAAAAAATAATCCATTGTGCTATTTCAACAATATTGTCTTGAATTTTTCCGTGTTTTAAAACCGTTCCAAACTGTTTTTTCCATTCTTCGGTAAGCACGCCTAGACTATTGTCTTTCAATATAATGTTTGAACTTCCTGCCAATAAAGATTTTCTAATTTCTTTTAAACTCACTTTTTCTTTTCCAAAGTGAATTTCTATTTCAAAAAACAATAAAAAACCTTCTGTTTTTACCAATTTACTTTTTGTTGTAATAGAACGATCAGAATATCTAAAATTTTTCATCATATCCATTCCCAAAATTTCGCAATCCATTTCTAAGAGTTCGTGATATACTTTTAGAAACCAGTCTTTCTTTTTGGCGTCTTCAAATTTTAGGAAATAACTATAATTGTGTTGTTTTTTAAAGTCGCTGTGTAAGCTTTGTAAATAGGTATTGAAAGAAGTTTCTATGGCTTCATTTCTTTTTATTAAATATTCTTGCCCTTTGAGTTTTGCAGTTTTTTCTGCTTTAAATTCTCCTTCTGCTATAAAGCCATCGTAGTTAAACTGTGGCGTAAAAGTTAAAAACTGACCACTTATTTCGCTTAAATAAACCAGCTTTTGCGGCTCAGTTTCTATTTCTATTTTTGGAAAGCAATCTATTCTTTTTACACTATGTGTTTCTTCTATTTTTACTACTACATTTTTAAGAAAAGCCTCATCATTATAAGCAAAGTCATCAATATTTATTTTAGACATTTTATTGAGCATGGCTAAATCACTCTGGCTCAATAAAAACCATTCAGTTCTTTTGCGTATTAAAGTTCCGTATCGTGTAAAGGCAGATAATTTATAGTCGTTTTCGCCTATTTTTACAGCTAAGCGAATTCTAAATTTCCCGTCTATTTTTTTTATAGAAATATCAATAATAGGTTTTAGCTTACTGATTTTACTTTTCTGAGTTATGTACCTTTCAGTTTCTGGAGAAAGTGTTCGTTGGTAAAACGCAAAGTCTAAGTTTTTTAAAATATTGAAAGCATCTTTTGCATTTTTTTGAAGAATTGATTTTACAAAAGTAGTTTCGCTTTCATTAGAATTAGTATTTTGATACTTTGTTTTTGCTTGATTTACAACTTGTTGCCAATTTTCGTCAGATAAAATACTAAGGTTTAATTTTTTACTATTTAGAATTGTCTTTTTAAATAAATTGACTTCACTAAGAATGGCTCTAGTAGCTTTAAAGCGAGTAGGTTCGTTTGGTGCTGTAATAATATTCATCACCTTAAAAGGATTTTCGAAGCTAGCAAAAGCCTCTTCGTCTATTAGTAAGGCTTTTTGTATTTTGGTTTTAGATTTTGCCATGATTTAGTTAGCAAAAATAAGGGAAAATTGGTTTGGGTTTGGTAAAATTATCTATCTATCGCTTGTTGGTATTTTTTGAGAATAAGGATTTTTAATTATCAATACAATAAGTGACAATATTTGATTGTCAATGTCTTATAGATTTAAAGGTACTCGTTAGGTGCTAAAAAAAGCAAACTAAAGACTATTTTAAGAATTCATTAATCTATAAAACTTAATTAAAGACAAACAAAATCAAAGATAATTGTTTTTAGTTTGATAAGTTTTTTTGATAAAAGTGGGTTTTAACTTACCTAGTTACCTAAGTGATATTAATCTTCATTTTTTAAATTTATTAAAGCTTCTTCTATTTCTTTTAAATTAGATCCGTTGTAAACCAGAACTTGCTCATGTTTAAAGTCCTTATTATATTCGTTTAAAGGCATAATAGCAAGACCTCTTGGGCGATGTTCTAACCAAGAAAGTATAAAACCTGGGAAATCATCTACAAGTACTTTGCCGTAATGTCTACTTTTATTTCTTGTCATTGTAAAGTCAATATGGTTATTTATATTTTTTTGTATCCATTTTAATTTTCCTGCTAAAGCAGCAGGATTGGATTTAGGGGCTTGTGTTAGAATTTCATTATAAAAACCTAGTTTTGTTGTCAATTTAAAAATATCGAAACCGAGTTTGTATTTTGGTAAGTTTTCCCACCAGCTTTCATCTGCCTTTATTAAATCCATTCTATGCCAAAGATAATCATAATATGGATCGTCTTTAATTTTGAAAGGATCTATAAATTCTTCATCTGGTGCGTTTAATTTTTTAAGTTCTTTTTTTATAGAACCAACATAATCGCAAATAGTGCCGTCCATGTCAAATAAGGCTATTATTTCTTTTTTCATATTTTTATTTTTTTGTGTATAATTTTATTAGGTCTAAAATACTATCTGTACTATATTTATCTACTAAAGATAAATCATTTTCTGAAGAAAATATTTCAGTAAGATTGATAAAATATTGGAATACTTCACTTTTCAAACCACTATTATCTTGCCAATAAATTCTTTGTGCCAAATATCTACCAAATTTGTAAGTTTCTTCTTTTAAATTATCATTTTCGTCATAGTTTTCTCCATTTATTTCAAATTCCCTGAATTGCTCAATGTACGTTTCATTTAGTACTAAAAAATTTAACGACATCATTTCTGTTTTGTTTAGTTTCTCTAAGAATTCACTAACCATATCTATGACTTCTAATTGTTCCTCTTCTGGTGGTTTATCTCCATTGTAGTAACTCATAGTCCGAAGTAATGCTGTAATGTTTTTAGATTTCTTCTTATAGACTTTTTCTGGCTTATAAAAACAAAATTCCATCAAAAAATTTTTCAAGAGAACCTCTTTGGCGTAGGCAATTACTATTGCATTTACTTCTTTAGTAATATACATTTTTTCATCAATATTTATCATAGTTTTTATTTTTAATTAATATATTTTTTACACTAGAAACTTTTCTAGTTGGTCTTTTGTTTCTCTCCAATTCGGTAACTCTTTTTCCAACAACTGAAAAAACTTAGTACTATGATTCAAATATTTTAAATGACAGAGCTCGTGAATAATGACGTATTCTATACATTTCTTTGGAGCCTTGATTAATTCTAGGTTTAAGTGTATCGTTCCATCTTTATCGCAGCTTCCCCATCTTTTGCTCATCCAGCGATATTTTAGTGTTGGTGTGCCTTCGTAAAATTTTTTAGCTAGAGGTTTTAGTTTATCAAATAGTTCATTAAAACGAGTGTTTGCCTTTTGCTTATACCAAGCTTTCATTTGTTTTTCTATGGCATCTTTGTTGGTTTTATCTTTAGTGCCAACTTCAAAATACTTTCCTTTTAGCTTCACACTTTCATTTTCAGACACAAACAGTTTTAAACGGTATTGTTTACCTAAATATAAATGCGTTTCGCCACTTACATACTTTCTTTCTGGTGTAAAAGGATGAAAAGCACAGAAAAAATCCTGCTGCTTCAAAATCCAAGCAGCCTTAAGCTTTATTTTTTCATCTACTTTTTCTTGTGGTGTTTCTAGAGGTGCTAATACCTTTACCGTCTTGTCTGGATATACTCTGATACCCAGAGTTTTACGCTCTTGAAAGCTCAAGTCGTAGTCTATTAATGAATTGCCGTATTGAAATTTCTGCTTCATTATTTGTATTGAATTTTAGCCACTTTTATACAAGCTTCTATAAAAGTATCTATCGTTTCCCAGTTGATGTCTAAGTCGTATTTTTTCAATAGTTCATAAGCGATATCGCCTATTTCTATATTCATTTTACCCGTAATGTCTTCATTTTTGTACCATTCTACACGTTTAATGCCTTTGTGAAAAATGTGCTCTTTTATTTTTTCATCTATGGCTAAACTAAGCTCTATATGAAATTTAGTTTCTTTGGCTTTTTCTTCCGTAAAACTTTCTTGACTAAAGTTATAAAAGGACAGCGCCACTTCATTATTTTTCAATTCTTCTGGTGCATCGTCAGATCGTCCATTAAAGAATTTGTCTTCTAAAGCTCTAGCTTTCATTAAGTACTCTGCTTCATTAATTCTTTTTTGATGGTATTCTGCTATGGTTTCTTTTATCATATCTGAAAGCTTTTTGTAATAAACAGGGTCTTCTTTCATACGAACATTGGTAGCTTTTGTTAGTTTACTAGTAATATAGTCTGCTTGCGCTGCTTTTCCAGTTATTTTTTCTATTTCAGCTTCACGCTCTTCTTTATCAAAAATATTTACCAGCTCGGTTATTTTCATCACTTCTCCTTCTGTAGTAATGTGCTGATTGATTAATTTTTGTATTTGTGGTTCATACTCTTTGTAAGACAATTCATCGTTAAACCTTCGCTTTACTGCTACACGCAGTTTCAAAAAGAACTTGGCATCTTTTTTATACTTTTCTACTTTGGCAGGCTCTGTTTTTTCTACAAAATTTACAGACGATAAAGCCAATTTCAATAAACGAGCATAAGCACTCAGTTTTTCATAAAACTTATTTCTAACATCGTCTGGTTTTAAAAACTCTTCGTATTGCGTTATTTCTACATTTTTGTCTTTTATTGCTTTAAAAATATCCCATAGTTCGGCGTGCGCCTGTGGCAATTTTTCTATTTCTGCATCTATATGTGTTAGCGTTCCAGAGAGTTCTTCTTCATCAAAACCATTTAAACCCGAGTAAGTACTTAGCGCATTGTCTAGGTTTTCCAAGTTTCCATAATAGTCTATGATATAGCCATAATCTTTTCCAGGGTGCACACGGTTTACTCTTGCTACGGCTTGCAGCAAAGTATGTTCTTTCAGTGAACGGCAGAGATATAAAATGGTATTGTTTGGTGCATCAAAACCTGTGAGCAGCTTGGCAACGACTATCAATATTTCTGGATGTTCTCTTTTCTTAAATTGATTGATAACACTTTCTTGAAAAAGATCCAAATCGCCATATTTATCTATCATAGCGTTGAAATACTTGTCTTCTCGCTCTTTTTCAGCATTTACATTATAAAAACCATCTTCTGTACCTTCTCTTTGGTCTGTTCGGGTTACAATTACTTCAGAACTTACTTGACCTATGTCGTCCAGATATTCTTTATATAGTAATGCTGATTTTATATTGGGTGCAACAAGCTGTGCTTTAGGTTTGTATGCGTCATTGTTGGTTTGAAAGAAAGTAGTGTAGTGTTCACTAATATCCCAAGCTCTTTCTAGAATTACTTGTTCGGCTTTATTTAGCTCGTTTATGGTGTTGAATCGTTTTTTCAATTGCACTTTTCCATATTCTGGTAGTGGTTCAGATATTTTGTCAAAAAATGCATTGAGTGGTTTTTCGTTCAGGTGCATAATATTGTGCCTTCCTTCATAAAGCAAAGGAACTACTGCACCATCATTTACGGCATCTGTTACGGTGTACGCTTTTCCTATATATCCTCCAAATTTATGCGCCGTGCTTTTTTCTTTTTTCATAAGCGGTGTACCCGTAAATGCCAGAAAACAAGCATTTTTAAATACACGCTGCATACTTACGCTAAAAGAGCCATACTGTGTTCGGTGTCCTTCATCTATTAGTACAAATATATCTGGACTCGTAAACGGTTCTTTTATTTGCTTTACGGCAGCTTCAAACTTATTGATAACCGTAGTGATAATAGCATCGCTGCTGTCTTCTAAAAGTTCTACCAAATTAGAACCTGTGGTAGCTCTTTTTACTGTTTTTTGGCATTTGTAAAATGTTTTAGAAATTTGATCGTCTAGGTCTATTCTGTCGGTTACCAATATTATTTTTGGATTACTGATGCTTTTTTCGCTCGCTAACATTTGTGCCAGCATTACCATAGTCAGTGATTTTCCACTTCCTTGGGTATGCCATATTACACCACCTTTTCGCTTGCCGTTTACATCAAAATGAGTTACACGGTCTATAATATCTCTAACGGCAAAATACTGCTGGTAACGTGCTACTTTTTTTACACCATCATCATATAATGTAAAGTTTCTGGTAAAATCTAAGAGTCTATCTGGTCTGCAAAGACTGTACAATATTTCATCTTGTTTGCAGATAGCTCTTTCTTCATTTTCTAAACCGTCAAAGTAATACTGTGCATAGCTAAAACCTTTGTTTTTTCTCTCAGAAAATAATTCTTTCTTTTGCGGAGTACTTAAAGGCTTGTTTTTCAAAGCTTTTAAATGACTAAAATAGGCTAGTTCTTTTTCTCTGGAAGAAAACTGTTCTTTCCATTTGGCCCAAAACGCTTTGCTTGTACCAGTAGTTCCGTAGCTGCCATCGTCTGTTGCTATGCTTAGCAGCAAATTGGAATACATATACAAAGAACGAATACCAGATTTACTAAAGTTTCTGATGTGCTGTTCTACTGCCAATTCTGTAGGCGATTTTGTACCAGAAAGCGCTGGACTTTTACATTCTATAACTACGAGCGGCATACCGTTTACAAAAAGTACTAGGTCTGGTCTGTAGTGGTCTGTTCTGGCGCTACGCAAAACGCTAAATTCTTCGGTAACTTGAAAAAGATTGTTTTCAGGCTTTTCCCAGTCTATGTATTGTATGGTATGACTTTTTTTATCGCCGTCTATACTTTGTTCAAAAGCCTTGCCCAGCGTTATCAAATCATAAAACGCTTCATTGGCTTTTAGAAAACCATTTTCTACAGGCAAATCTTTTATGGCTTTAATAGCTGAAGAAATATTGGCATCAGAAAAATCGTATGCCTTTCCTTTTCTTTGTATGGTATTGATTTTTTTCAATTGTGTACGCAAGACATCTTCAAACAACACTTGCGAATTTTTGTTGTTTCTAAAACGATCTGCTTGCTGAGGACTTATATATTCGTAGCCCATATTTATCAATAACTGCAAAGCAGGAATTTGTGATGCGTGATCTTCTATAGATGATGGTGTTTTCATTTGTTTTTATTTTAATATTATTCCATTTTTATCCACATTGATTTTTTGAATAACTCTTTTGATTTGTTGATAAATAATTTTTTTTGGCCTTTTTTTGGCCATTACATTATACTGCAATAGTGGTTTAAAGTGTTGTAAATCAGTGCTTTTGTTTTTAACTTTACAAACCTAGGTGAAAATATCATTGTTTTTGGCCATTTTTTTGGCCATTAGATATCACCTTTATTTCGATTTAGTTTTTCTCCTAAAGTTTTTCTTAGATTTTCTATTTCAGTTACAAATGATTTCTCCACAGTATAAAAAGTTCCACTACCTTTTCCATTTCTTTTTAAATGTTTGTTTTCAACTAGTTTATCTATTATAAATCTAACTTGTTTTCTATTGAGTAAGTTGTCAAACAAACTAATAAAGTCTTTTGTTTTTGCTTCCCTATAATTTTCAAAATATTCTAAAATTCTTAAAAAGGCTTGTTCATCCGTTAGTTCAAAGTGTTTGGCATATTCACCTTTTTCATCTGAGTATTCATAATATTTTTTAGATAGTATATAATAGACAGCTCTTGTTTTTCCTCTCTTTTCAATTAATTTTCTATCAAGCAATTTAGAGATAATTTTTTTATCTAATTGAAATAACTCATTTGATTTTCTTATATTATTCAAATGAATAATTTCGTGAACAGATAGCTTCTCGTTATCATCTAGTTCAGATTGAACAGATTCAATAAAAACGGCAAAAGCTTTGTCTTCTACAATAGAGGATAATACCAGTTTAACCTGAAAATCATCAGAATTGGAATAATCAGGTTCACTTTTTCCTTCTTTTAATGTTTGATAGTATATTTTATCAATTCCTTGACCTGAGCGCTCTACAATACCAGTCTTTTGTAATACATCTGCTAACAATCTATTTCTTGGAGTTGAGGATACAGAAATTAAATTTTCAATATGAACTCCAATCGGGAAACCACCAGGACTATAAACTTCTAATTTAGAAGGATATTGCTTTATTACTATTTCACTGGTTTGTCTATAATTTCTATGAGCTACGGCATTATTTATTGCTTCTCTAATAACTTCTTTGTTAAAGTATGGAATATCAAAAATAAATAAGCCTTCTTGAATAGGGAAACTTCCATTTCTAAGATTTATCGTCTCCCAAAGCTTGTTTACTTCTAAAAAATATGCTCCTGAGAATGTATGTCTTTGGTCAAAGATTATATTCGCTTCATCTCCTCTGTATTCTAATTGAATTAAAGATTGAGGAATAGTTTTATTTATGAATTCTCTTTTTCCAACAAGAATAACTGCTGCATTGGTAACTTTATTATCTATTACTAGTTTTAAATCATTTAGAACTTCTAGCTTATTTAAGGTTAGAAACTGCTCATTATTTTGTTTTCTTGCATAAGCTTCTTGCATTATTCTTATAGCAGTATCGTCTAAATCTTCAATTCGAGCTTCTTCACAAATCTTTTCAGAAAAATCGTCTTCTTGTTCTTGTATTATATTTAAATACTTTTCATCAGACATTGGTTTTAACTCTTCTCCAACTCTCATTAAGGCTACATCTTCAAATTTGTAAACTTTTCCCTTTGGTCTAGTTGGGATTTTTATAACTAAAACTCTTTTGTTGTCTTTTGTATAAAGTTCCTGTATTTCAACCCTTATTCCTGTATCATTATAAATTTTGCTTTCTAGCAACCCAATTGACCCTTCACTTTGTTTTGACCCAACTACTATATGCGGAGTGCTTTCTTTAATGCCGAAAACAAGAAATCCACCACCTTCGTTGGCAAATGCTGTAACATATCCTAAAATACAGCGTCTTCTTTTTTTGAAATCGCCTTGTCCACCATTATAAGAAATATTTCCGTTAGCAGCTTCTTTGAATTCTACTTTATCTTCAGATTCTTTTAAGTGTATTAGTTTATCTATTGTCATCATATTAATAATCTTTTATTTTTACTCATCCACATCATAACCCAAAAAATCTTTTGAAACCGATGCTTCCATATAGTAAAACACCATAAAACCAAATTTATCGATTATGAAATCTAGGATGGATTTTTCGCCTTGCATGAGTGCTTTATATTTTTCAGAAGTTTCATCTTCTAATTCACCTAGATTTATCAATTCATCTATAACTTCTGCATATTCTTGATATGTTTTATCTTTTGGGAAATCTAAACCCCATAAACCATCTTTTTTAAGCGATGGAATAAGTGAACCTTCTTTATTTGTCCATTTTTGGTCAACATCATGTACTAATTTGGCTATAAATGCTTTTACTTTTTTTGTGTTTAGAATACTCATAATTATTTTTTTAGTCGCTTAATATCCTCTTCTATTTCTTTTAGGCGTTGTTCTAGTTGTATTGCTTTTTGTTGTTCTTTAAAAATAGTATATTCATTATTGGCTTTTTCTACTGCTTTTTGGTGGCTTATTTTACCTGCGTGATTTAATAGTTCTCTTCCGTTGAGTTGTAGAATAGAGTCTAGTCTTGCTGCCCAGTCTTTCATGTACATAGGCGTTTGCTGCTGTGCCATAGTTTCTGCAAAGGCTAGATATTGTTCTACCAATAAACCTAGCAATTTCATTTCTGCTTCGTTTAAGTAATTTTTTGCAATGCTAATGGCAGATTTTTTGGGTGAAATGTCATTTTTCTTGTCATAACTAAGCATTCCCATAAGCGGTAAAGATGCATCTACACGTCTGTAAACTAATTCTGCTGCAGTTTGTTTGCTGATAGCCCAAAGCAGTTTGTTTTGAACTATTTTAAAAAACTTGATTGTGCTTTCTGCTTTTGGGTCATAATCTATACTTGTAGTGTAGATGTCTTTTATTTTTTGATAGAAAAACTTTTCAGACAGTCGTATTTCACGAATACGGTCTTGCAATTCATTGAAATAATTCATAGATGTGCCAGACTTAAAACGATCGTCATTTAGTGCAAAACCTTTTATAATGTATTCTTTTAAACGCTGTGTAGCCCATATACGAAATTGTGTTCCTTGTACAGATTTTACTCTATAACCTACCGATATAATAACATCAAGATTGTAATAGTTGGGTGCTTTTTGCTGAAATTCGGAATTTCCGAATTTCTGTACTGTTCCTAGCTTTGAGAGCTCATTTTCGAAATATATGTTTTGAATGTGCTCGTTTATAGTTGACTTGGCTTTCCCAAATAAACTAGCCATTTGCTCTTGTGTAAGCCAAACGGTATCTTCCTCTAGGCGAACATCTATTTTTATTTTTCCTTCTGGATTTTGATATATGAGTATTTGATCGTTTTTCATGTGTTTGGCTTCAGGTTTTTAGATTCTAACTGCCTTGCAGACCAATTATTTTTTTCTGCTTCAGCTATATAAAATGTTCTTTTGTCTTCATTTTCTATTGGTAATAGTGTTCTGTAATGCGTCCAGCTGAATTGTGTACGCAGTGCGGACACCATTGGAAAAGCTTTATAAAACGGTACATATCTATATAATTGGCGTGCAGAAAAAGCACTTCCAAACAAAGGTTTTAACTCTTTTGAAATAGATTTTATTAAAAACGCACCATACTCAGATCTTTCTTTTCCTTGCTGTTCTTCTTCAAAAATAAGTTTGCCTATTTGCCAGTACATTTGTACTCTTTCGGTGTTGATAGATCTTACGGCACGCTCTTGTGCAGAAGATACAATACTTTTTATTTGACCAATAAGTTTTTTTTCTAGTTTCATTTTACTGCGTTAATTTTTTTTATCGTCTAGCATTTTGCGACGCATATTCCCCTCTGGGGCTAGGGGCATTCACCCTCAATGCTCCCGTAAGCAACACCTGCATCAATCCTTTTTTTTGTGCTTCTAGTTTTTCTAAATAGTTTTCGTAGTACTTGATTTCTTCATCTGCTTGGTTCAAAACTGCTGCTATGGCTTTTTGTTCTTCAAGGTTTGGATATAAAAATTTTAGACTTGAAAATTCTTTAAAACTTATTTGTTTTCCATCTCTTATTCCATAAATAATAGAATTTAGTTTGTTTATAAAAGTCTCTGTTTTCATATATTCCATATAAAATTTCTTAGCTATTGGAAGTATTTCTTCTAAAATAGTATATGCTGGACTTATTATTCCTTCGTGTTCAGAATATTCTATTCCGCCTTGAAAAGACCTTAAACTAATAACAAAATTTCCTATTTCTACTTTTTTGTAATTTTTTAATGAAGATTTATCATATTTAATATCTATTCCAACTTCGCTTCTTGGAATAACTCCTTTATCTTGTGTAGCTGATAATACTTGAAATGCTCCGTTGTGGCTTTTGTTTGAAATACTTTTAAAAAGTTTAATTCCTTTCATCTCTTCCCACTCACCACTAAAACCTTTCAATCTTTTTTTACCAGTAAGCAGCTGCTGCATAAGTCCTTTTTTTCTTGCTTGTAGCTTTTCGAGTAGTTTTTGGGTTTTTTCTATAGAAATATCCCAAGTGCTTAAAATGGCTGCTATTTTTTCTTGTTCTGGTAGGGGTGGGATTGGGATTTGAAGTTTTCTAATTACTCCTAAGGCTAAGAATTTTTGTGTTCCACCAGCATTAACTCTGTAAAATTGTTTTTGTATGATATTGGATTCCAGAAAGTGAATTAAGAAGTTG
>CAKZQD010000044.1 GCA_937139485.1 uncultured Bacteroidota bacterium
CTTTTATTTCATGATAAGTTTGCACAAAATATAAACCCAATTATGAAAAATTTAATTATTACATCTTGCCTTTTATTATTTATAATTATAGGAAAATCGCAAGATAAAAACCCGCAAGCTTTAGTTTTAGACTTTAATATTTTTGACTTGCCTGCACAAATAAATTCCGCTAAAATAAATGGAGATTTCATAAGAGCTTATGAAAAACCTTCTATGAATCAAGCTTTAACTTTCTCTACAAATTTTTATAGTAGCTTTCATTTTGGAATAAATGAATCTTTTAGATTGAAAAAAAGCAAAGTTTTAGATGTTGCCCTGAAAACAGTAATAGTAAGCGGTTTAGATTTTTTAGTAAACAGAGCACCTTTTGGAGTAGCTTGGCTTCACGAAGAATATCATAGGTCGGTGTTTAATAAATATCTTATAAACAGCAGAAATGAAGTGTATAAATTTCAGTTATTTTCAGATTTTATTTCGGTAAACGATGTAAAAGATGAAGACCTAAAACTAGAACAGCCTAATTATGAAAAACTAACTGAAATTTTTAATAGACTAGAATTTAGAAATTTAGGGAAAAGAATATTAGGCACAAACTATGAAACTAATAATTTAGTTAAAAAAGGCGATCAGATGTCTTTATTTGGAACAAACACACCAATTACTAAAGAAAATAACACCAGCATAAGCCAAGAAGCAATAAATTCTTTTGACACCATAAAAACTACTAAGCATAAGTATATTCTTTTAGAAAAAGATGAAGATATACAAAAACTTATTACAGAAATTAAAAAGAAAAAAAGTTTTGCTTTTGACACTGAGACTACTGGCTTAGATTCACTTACTGCGAGTATAGTCGGTATATCTTTTTGTATAAAAGCACATGAAGCATATTACATGCCTTTGGCTTCAGATAAAAAAACCGCAACAGAACAACTAGCCGTTTTTAAAGAAATACTGGAAGATGAAGCTTTAGAAAAAATAGGGCAAAATTTAAAATACGATATACATATTTTACTTCAATATGGAATAGAAGTAAAGCAAAATATTTTTGACACAATGCTGGCTCACTATTTAATAGAACCAGATGGCAGACATAATATGGATGCTTTAGCAAAAAATTATTTAAACTATGAAACTGTTTCAATTGAAACTTTAATTGGTAAAAAAGGGAAAAACCAACTTACTTTTGACAAGGTAGACATAGAAAAACAAGTAAAGTATGCAGCAGAAGATGCAGATATTACTTTTCAGTTGGCTGGTATTTTTAAAACTTTATTAAAAGAAAAAGAATTAGAAAAACTATACCAAGAACTTGAAATTCCGCTAGTAGATGTACTTACGCAAATGGAAGAAGAAGGTATAAATATAGACACGGATTTTTTAGATAATTATGCAGCAGAACTAACCTTAGAACTTAATGATTTTAAAAGCAAAATTATTGATTTAGCAGGTGTTAGTTTTAATTTAGACTCGCCAAAACAACTTGGTGAGGTGCTTTTTGATAAAATGGGCATAAAATACAAAGGCAAGAAAACTAAAACTGGTCAATATTCTACATCTGAAGATAAATTACAGACTTATAAAAAGGATAATGAAATTGTAGAATACATTTTAGAGTACAGGCAGTTAGCAAAATTACTTTCTACTTATGTTTTGGCATTGCCAAAGTTAAAAAATGAAAAAACGGGAAGAGTGCATAGTACATTTAGCCAAGCGGTGGCAGCTACTGGAAGGCTAAGTTCTAACAATCCAAATCTTCAAAATATTCCGATACGAACAGCAAGAGGAAGAAAAGTACGTGAAGCATTTGTACCAAGAAATGAAGAATATATTTTATTGGCGGCAGATTATTCTCAAATAGAGCTTAGGCTAATTGCAGAATTGAGCAAAGACGAAGTTATGCTTGAAGCTTTTAATCAAGGCGAAGATATTCATGCTACAACGGCTTCAAAAGTATTTAAAGTAGCACTTGAAGATGTAACAAGAGCAATGAGAAGCAATGCTAAGGTTGTAAATTTTGGTATTATTTATGGCGTTTCTGCATTTGGTTTGAGTCAGCAAACAGATTTGTCTAGAACAGAGAGTAAACAAATAATAGAAGCATATTTTGAAACCTACCCAAGTATTAAAAAGTATATGGATGACAATATAGCTTTTGCACGTGAAAATGGCTATGTAAAAACTATTATGGGTAGAAAAAGAATTCTTAAAGACATTATATCGCAAAATGCAATAGTAAGAGGACACGCAGAAAGAAATGCGATAAACTCACCTATACAAGGTTCTGCCGCCGATATGATAAAAGTAGCAATGATAGATATTCAAGAAGAATTAAACAAAAGGCAATTAAAATCTAAAATGCTACTTCAGGTTCATGATGAATTGGTTTTTGATATTTACAAACCCGAACTTGAAGAAATGAAATTGTTAATTAAGGAAAAAATGGAAAATGCGATTCCCGATTTATCTGTACCAATTATTGCAGAAATGGGAACTGGAGAAAATTGGCTGGTAGCACACTAAGGCACTAAATATTTAGCATAAACTATTGAACCATCAACTAAAATAGTTTCTGAATTTGATAATAAAATACTATCATTTTTAGTCAACAATAAATTATCTACAACGAATAAAATTGAAGTATTTGATGGCGCAATTTGACTAAAATCCATGTTTTCCTTTAAGGTTTTTATTGCTAAAAATTGTTTTTTTGATGTTCTAGAAGAATGTGTAGAAATTATAGGAATTTGTAATTCATCTGCAATCATAAATACACGAGAATAACTAAAACTGTGTGCTTCAAAATTTTCTATTTCCGAACCTAGATGATATATTGGTAAAGCAAGTGCGGCATCAAAATTATACTTTGCTAAGTTTAGTTTGTTTGAATTTTGCTTTATGTTTTCTGTAAGACTTTTATAATTATGAGCTTTATTGAAGTGCTTTGCAAAGCTACTTAAATTAGCATTGGCATCTAAAAACCATAAAAAATAGCAAAGCACTAAAAACAAATAAGCCCATTTGGTTTTTGTAAAAATTTTAACGAATAAAATATACACAACTCTGCTTATAGTTAGAGAAAATATAAAAAAAACTATCCACCCAAGCCTTCCAAGACCTCTAAATTGTTTGAATGCAGGAATTAAATCTTGCAATGGTTTCAAAATAAATTTTACAGGAGAATACAAGGCAAACAACCAAACAAAGCAAGCACTTATAAACAAGTAAATAAATGTGCTTTGATTTTTGAAATGAAAAGAATTTCTTTGTGAAAATTTGCTTAGCAAAAAATATACGAATATAAATATTGCAGGCAAACCAAGAATACCAATATATGCATTTGATTCAAAACTTAAAGAAACATTAAAATTTTTTACTAATTCTGCAAAGGGTTTAAATTTAGGAAAAAATATACCTTGCAAATTACTGCTGTAAACATCCATTCCATAAGGATTTTCTGGTCTATCTTTTACTGAGTCTGTAAAAAACATTATGGTTTTAAAAACTACCAATGCCAATAATGCAAAAGAAATATTAAACACAAAAGCCCGCTTATTGAATAATACAAAAAGATGATAAAAAGAAAAACTTAGTAATAAAACAACACCAATAATTAAGTAATATGGATGCAAAAAACTAAAAGCAACAACTAGAATAAAAGAGATAAAATACTTTGTAAACCAAGACCAATTTGTGGTCAATAAAACACAATAAATTGTTGGTATATAAAAAGAATAACTTAAACCAAAATGACCTGTTGCTCTTTCTAACTGAGGTGCTAAAAGTGCAATGAGAATTGAAGAAATGATATTTAGCAACAAAGGAAGTTTAAAAAATCTTTGAACTAAAAAAACTGGTATTCCACAAAGAGCAATAGATAAAATGGGTAAAAAATTTATTATTCCAACTGTATAATCATGAAGATTGAAAGCTTTAATAAACCAAACTAATAATGGCTGCGCATCTAAATAAACAATATGTTCTCCAAAAGGATAATTTACTTTATCTATTATAAAACTGTAGTTAGCTTTTGAGGCTAAAATTATGTGATAATAGTTTTTAAAAGTATCGCCATAATAATTATAAATTTTAGTATTTAATAAGAGTAAATCGCCACCGATATAAACTGCAATAATTGCTAATAAAGCACTAAAAACAAACAAACTCCATTTTTTTGAGTAATTAGTGTTCATTCTACTTAAATAAAATTTTTATTAAATTAAAACTTTCTGAAAGCAATACATTAAAAGACATTTTTGATAAAACTACACCGTCTTTTAAACTTAAAGGAACATAAGCAAATTTTAAATTTTGTCTACTAGCTAGTTTTACCAATTCTAAATCGAAAAGGTAGCGGTTTATAGTTGTTTGCAATACTATTTGTTTTCCTTTAGCAGAAAATGCTTTTAATCCTGCTTGAGTTTCTGTAGTAGGAATATTAAATAAAAATTTTACCAAAGACTTAAAAAACTTAGATAACTTAGCACGAAAAGCAGGAATTTGCTTATAATAATGAGCATCTCTTACACCTATAACAATGTCTGCGCCTTGTTTTAAACGTGCTACCATGCTAAATAAGTTTTCTGTTCTATAGGGAAAATCTATATCTGTAAACAATACAAAATCTGCTTTACTTGCTTCAAATCCTTTTCTAACTGCGGCTCCTTTTCCTTTATTTTGGTTTACATATATATAATTTAAGTTAGTAATTTTACTTCTTATCATTTTAAGCTGAGCTGCGTCTATATTTTTTTTGGAACCATCGTTTACCAATATAAAACTTATATCATAAGTTGGCAAACTTTTAATTATTTCATTGCAGGATTGTACAAATACTTTGCTCCAGTTTTCTGAAGGGTTGTAACAAGGAATTACAATATCTAAGTTTACAAGATTCAAATTCAAAAATTTAGGACTTTAAAGTTATCATTAAATTTAATAGAATAAGTGTGAAGAACTAAAAACTATACTAATTCTTAAATTGTTATCTTTGAATTTTAAAAATACTTCATGAATTATCCTTCAAAACTTATAGAAAATGCTGTTGCAGAATTTAAAAAACTACCTGGAATTGGAGAAAAAACTGCTTTGAGGTTGGTATTGCACTTATTAAAGCAAGAAGAAGGAAAAGTAAGCTTATTTTCTGAAACTATGGTTAAGTTAAGAAAAGAAATAAAGGCGTGTAAAAATTGTTATAACTTATCTGATGATGACATTTGTGCAATTTGTACCAACGAGCTTAGAGAAAGAAATATTATTTGTGTAGTAGAAAACATTAGAGATATTATTGCCATAGAAAGTACAGGCTCGTTTAGAGGTTTATATCATGTTTTAGGAGGTGTAATTTCTCCAATAAACGGTATTGGACCAGAAGAATTAAACATTACAGCATTACAAACAAGAATTGCTAAAGAAAATATTACAGAACTTATTATGGCTATAAGCCCAACAATAGAAGGCGATACAACAATTTTTTATATTAGTAAACTGCTACAAAAAAGCAATGTAAAAGTTTCTACTATTGCCAGAGGCGTTTCTTTTGGTGGCGAATTAGAATATACCGATGAGTTAACTTTGGCTAGGTCTATTTCTGCCAGAACACCTTATCAAAATATTTTAATAAAATAATTGCAGAAAAAATTTGTAGAACAAAAAAAAACAAATAACTTTGCAGTCCTTTAGTAATAGAGGAAACGGAGGAGCGGTAGCTCAGTTGGTAGAGCAAAGGATTGAAAATCCTTGTGTCGGCGGTTCGAAACCGCCTCACTCCACTTAGAAAGGTTCATTAGAAATAATGAACCTTTTTTATTTTTATGATTTTACAAAAAAAATATTGCTAAAAAGGATAGCCAATTGCAATATTTAACACAAAGTTTTCTTTTTGCCATTGTGAAAATCCTTGTTCTGGGAAATCGGTAATCCATTTTTGACCTTTGACATTATAAGGTTTATGAAGCGGCACACCAAAATCTGCACGTATTACAATATACTGAAAATCTAAACGCAGCCCCAAACCTGTTCCTAATGCAATTTGTTGAGCAAAACTATTAAACTTAAACTGACTTTCTGGTCTGTTTGAATCTTCTTCACGTAGCCAAACATTTCCTGCATCTAAAAAAACTGCTGCTTTAATAAATTTATACAAAGGAAATCTTAATTCTGTGTTTAAAAGCAATTTTATATCTCCAGATTGTTCTATAGAATTGCTTTCAGATGCGGTTTCTGAAGAATAATTTCCTGGCCCTAAAGATCTAAAAGGAAAAGCTCTAATAGTATTTGGTCCGCCCATAAAAAACTGCTTAGAATAAGGCAAAGTTTTACTATTTCCATAAGCAAAGCCAACACCTGTGTTTAATCTTGAAGCCAAAACAAGGTCTTTAGAAAATTTTAAATAATGTCTAAAATCAATATCTAATTTAGTAAACTGAGCAAAAGGGATTCCTAAAATTTCATAAGCAGTATTTTTTTTAGGATTTATAGCTTTTGAAATTCCATAACTAATATTGCCGGCAGTTTCTATAAAGGCAGAAAAAAAGAAGTAATTTCTATCATCTTCATTTTTTTGAGAGCTTAAAGAAAATTCATAGCTAGAACCAATAATTACATTGTTTTCAAAACTAGCTTTTAGTGAAGCATTATTGTTTAATAATTCATCAAATTCTTTGGTGGTATTTAAAAGACTTAAAAAATTTATATAAAGAGGTGTTAAAACATGATGGTGTTTTTTATTTGAAAGCCAATCATATCCAAAAGAAAAATTTAAACTATTAAGTGTATAATATTGCAACCATTGCTGATAGCTTTCTTCTATAGAAAAAAAAGTTCTTGGTGGTGTTCCAGATCTTATTTTTTTGTTTCTAAAAGGAATTAAGAGTTTTGGCAAACCTAGTTTTGCTTCAAAATTTACTTCCAGAATATTTACTTTTGCTACATTGTCTACAAATTGAAACTCGATACCTGTTGAGGCTTTTGCTGTAAAATTTTCTGCACCTTTAAAAGCATTTCTATGAAAATAACTAGCTGAAAGTTCTGAACCAAAAAAACTTCTGTTGGATGTATTTGCAGAAATGTCGAATTTTACTCCTTGATATTTTCCTGGTGTTAATTTAATATTTACGCTTAAACTATCTTTTTCGTTTTTGCTATATTGAATATCTATAAACTTGTAAACGCCTAGCGCATTTAACCTTTCTGCGGTATAGTTATAGTCTTTTACTGAAAATAAAGCTCTGTTTTTTATTAAAATATTTTCGTAGAGCGTTTTTTTTCCTACATAATTAAAATTTTGATAAATGTTTATTTCATTTTTATAATTAAAACTTTCTGTAAAAGTAGAATCTACACCAAAAAAAGATGGGTAAACATTAATATCGCTGATGTAATATTTCTTATGAATGCTATCGTTTTTTGGTGGCTTAATTTTTCTGTATAATTCTACTTCAAAATTTTGTGGCGAAGTATCTATTACATAGTAAATGTCTTTTTTATCGAAATCGTAATAGCCTAAACTTCTTATTTCTGTTGCTAAATTTGTTCTATCTGTTTCTAATTTTTTTAAATTATAAGCATCTCCAACTTCTATTTCGTATTTGTTGTAGTCTTTTATTAAAGAATCTAAAGAAGTATTAGAATTAGTATAATGAATTGCCTTTATTTTTGTTTGTTTATTGTTTTTTATTGTAAATAATAAAGACCCTTTTTGTTTCTTCTCTTTTATTTCGAAAGTGTTTGTGGTATTAAAATATCCATAATCTTGCATTGTTTTATTTAAAACTACTTCTATGGTATTGGTATTAAAATCTGACATTAAAATAGGTTTTTGACCTACTTTGTATTTTAGCCAATACTTAAAACCTTTTTCTCTTTTTGGGTTTGGTTTTATTTTTCTGTAAAACCAAATTCTAGTATGAAACAAGCCCAAAAATTTGCCATTGGGTTTAGGATAAATTTCTGAAGATAATTTACCTTTTAGCTCACCAGGTTTTTTAATATCACTTTTGTTACTAAACTCAAATTCTGTTCCTGTATATAAGACTTCGTTTTCGTTTAAAATCTTAGAAACCGAGCAGCTAGATAAAAAGAACAGCGACATAATAAATGTAAATATCTTATTTCTCATTTTCTTCAATCTTTTTTAGTTTTCCAAATTTGGCTTGGTAAGAAAAACCAAATCCTGTTTTCCATACATTTGAATTGTTTAATGCATCAAAATCTGATTTTTGAAATACACGTACTTTGTATTTACCATCTCTTGTAATATTGTATGCTAGCACAAAATCTCCTGCTATGCTACTAAATGCACTTTCGTTTCCTGTTTCCAGACCTAAGTTACCGTCTATAGAAATAGTAAGTCTATCATTTAATAAAGACTGACTAAGCCCTACATCTATTTCTGTAATTTGATCGCCATCTTTACTAAACTGATCTTCATATTGGTCTAAATCAAAGTTTAACTGCAAACCATCTACATTATTTGTTAGTTTGTTTAGCTGCGTATTTATTAAATTTCCTACACTTCTAGCAGCTGTAGATGTACCTGCAGAACTAATATTTCCAGAAGATTCTGAACTGGTAAAACTATTAAAAAGCAATAAACTAAATACTTGCTTATTAAGTTCACTTTCGTTTTGTTTTATTCTATTCAAGGCTCTTGTTACAGAACTTCCAATAGGCGAATTGCTGTTTTCATTTAAAACAATATCGAAACTTAGTTTTGGTTCTATAATTTTTCCATCAACTTCTAAAAGTACTTTTGCTTCTGTTTTTCGTTTCAAATCTCTTTTTTCTTCATCAGAAAGTGCAGCAGATTGTTCTGCTACTAGTGCATAAGTACTTATATCTGTGCGGTAAGCAGCTTTTAAGTTTAGTGCCGCTTCTAAAGGATTTCCTGTAAAATTTATACTACTTCCGTTTACTATTTCAAACTTTTTGCGCAATACTTGCTGAAAAGAAAATCGATAACTTCCGCTTGTAACCGTATAAGAACCGTTGATGTCTATATCGCCATAAGGTGGCACTTTTATAGCCAACCTAGCGTTTCCGTTTATTTGCAAATTGTCGCCAGTAAGTGGATCTATGATTACTTTTAAGTTTGTTTTTTCGCTTATATTAAAAACTATATCTACATCTACACTTGTTTCTGTTTTATAGCGTTCGTTGGCTATTTTTTCTATTTCATTAAAGCTTAAATTTTTGCCATCTACAAATACAATATAAGCCTCTTGCGATGCAGCAATTTTTGGCGATAAAAGTTGTAAAGTAACATCTGAACCATCATTTGCACTTACAAAACCACTTATTACTGGCATATCCAAATCTCCTTTTACACTTATATTTGAACTAGCTATTACTTTTCCAAAAAATAGACTTTCGCTATCGTATTCGGCATTTAAAAAAGTAAATTTGTCTGAAGTAAAATTTAAATCGAATGTAAAATCTGTAAAATAATTGTGTCCAACTGTTCCAGCTAGTTTAGCAGTATTGTTATCCAAATCTTTTAAAATTATGTTTGGTTGTAGTTTATCTTTTTCAACTTTTATTGTTCCTTTATTTACTTCATAATTTGTACCAACAGGAATTACAAATGCTTGAATTTTTTCCATATTAATTTTACCATCAATATCTTGCTCTGCATTGATGCCACTAAAATTAATTTTTCCAGAAAGTATTCCACTTAAATTTCTTGCATAAGCTTTTATTACAGGTTCTATTGTAGCAACAGAAAATTTGACAATATTTAAATTTCCTTGTGCAAAACCGCTTTCTAAATTATAGTTTGCTTCGGCTTTTATATTGTTTTCGTTTCCTTTTATGCTTAAATTGGCATCTATTTTTTCTTTTAATTGTTTGGCTACTAATTTTAAATTTCCAAAATTTAAATCATTTAAACGAATATTTCCAATATTTAAATCGGTACTCAAACCTGTTGTTTCAGAATTTCCTAATGATATATTTCCATTCATAGCTCCTTTTATTTCGGTAGAGTCTATTTGAATTAAATTAATAATGTTTGACAAATCAAAATTGCCAAATACTATACTGAATAAATCTTGATTATTGTTTAGGCTTAAAGTTTCGTTGCCGCTTTTTATTTTTAGTTTAAACGCTTCGTTTTCTTTAGTACTTAAATTATAAGAAGCATTTTCTACAAGTTGCCATTTTTTAGTATTTAAAATTAATGGACTTAATATTTGAGCAATTAAGTCTTCATTATTTTTTTCTAAAACAGTAGTAAGGTTCAAGCTATTCTTAGCTTCACTATTTTTTATAATAGTAGAAATATTTGCTTTTTGCTCAAAAAACTTAGCATCTATTTTAAAATCTGGTATATAAGCAAGGTCATTATAATTTATAGAATCTATTTTTAATGATGCCAAAAGTGCTTCATTATTTTTGGTATTAGCATCTATAAAAATACTGTCGGCATATATTCCAGAATATTTTATTTCGGGAATAAAAAATTTAAATTCGCCCAAACTTGTTGGCGCATCTAGCTTAAAAGTAAGTATGGCACTATCTAGTTTTTCTAATTTCAGTTCGAATAATTGTGCTAGAGGAATAATGTTTTTTAGAGACATTCTAGCATTTATAAATTCGTCTTTCAAAGTACTTTTTGCTATTAAAGAATCTTGACTTATTAAAGTAGAAAATGGAAAAAATTCATTTCCGAAGTTTAAAAGAATTTGTGGCAATGAGGCAAAAGAATAATTACCGTTAATATCTATATTTACAAGATCAGATTTTAAGGCTACTTGTCTATTTTTTTTATTGGTTTTATCAGAAAAGAAAACGATAGAATCTGTTTGCCAGTTTTGTTTTCCATTTTCTAAATAGACATCTTTTATTGAAATATTTCCTACTATATCTTCTGCTGTTATTCCTTTTAAATTGGCATCTATTTTTAGTTTTGCAAATAGCGGCATAGACATTAAGTTTAGCTTTTTGGCATAAAACTTATCTAAATTTGCCTTAAAATTTAAAATAGGAATACTGTCATTAAAATCTACTAAACCAGTAAAATCAAAATCTAAATTATCGTCTTTGATAGCAAGTTTTCCATCAAACTTTTGTTTTACAAAGCTTCCATCTATTGTTAAATCTTTGTAGCTGTAATTATTAAATTGAAACAATGCTACTTTGGCATCTAGTGCTGCATTTAAACTGTCTAAACTTAAACCGCTTCCATTTACGTTTGCTGTTAGAGATATTTTTCCTAAACTATCGTTTTGTAGCAACTGCCCAAGACTAAAATCTTCTATGCCTACTTGCCCTTTATAAGTTGCATTGCTAAAGTTTTCGTTAAAGTTTAAATACAAATCAGAATTTATTTCGCCTAAATTTGTAGTTAAATCTCCTACTAAATTATAGCTATTTACATTGCCTTCTAAAAAGCCTTTGTAGGCAATAAATTCAATTTGATTGAGCAATTCTGGCAAACTATCTGTAAATATGCTTAAATCTCTAATTCCAGTTTCTATATTTGAAATATCTACTGCATAATTTAGTTTGTCTACATCTAAAATTTCATTTATTTCTCCTTTTAAATTTAGCTGTAAAAGTCCTTCGGTGACTATTGTTAAATCTTCGATTTTAAATGATTGCAAAGTTCCGTCAAACTCGGTGTCTACAAATATATTTCCAAAATGCTTGTATTCTTGTTTTATAATTTCATTGCCTAAATACTTTTCTAAATCGGTAACATTTGTATTTATTTGTGCTGCTGTATTTTTCAGTTTCAAATTTTCATAATCAAATAAACTTTCAATAATTCCTACAAATTTTAGGTTTGTGTTAGAAAGTTTTACGTTTAAATCGTCAACATTCAAGTTTTTTAAAGAACCTTTTATAGTGCTTGAAAGTATAATTTTATCGTTTAAATTGTTTTTAAGCTGCTCTATTTTTTCTATTTGAGGTACAAAATATACCAAATCTGCTAAAGCTAATGCTAAGTTTTCTACTTTAAAAAAAGCGCCTAAGTTTGGTGATAAATTTACCAATTCGTCAAATTCTTTATAGGTCAATTTTGCATTTAAGTTCGCATTTGTATTGCTGGTTTGGAGAATAAAATTTTCAGCAAAAATTCCTTTTTCACCAAAACTTATTTCTGCTTCTGTTTTGTTTATTTTTAGCTTGTCGTTTAAATTTCCTGCTAAGTTTTTAACACGAGCATGAATCATAGAATCGCATACTAAAATATCTTTTACTTCTAAATTTAAAGATTCAACATTTATATAATTTGCTTCAAAATATGGAGTATTTTTTGCATTGCCAAGCGTAAAAAGTACATTACTATTTTCTATTTCAACATCATTACAAATAATAGTAACAGGCAAATCGTTTAATGGAAAACCCGATAAATTTGTAGTGTCTTCACTTGTACTTTCTTGCCATTGTGTTGTAATATGTGCATCTACAATATTTATTTTTGCAATATCAAAGACTAAATTTTCTAAATCTAAAGAATTTGAAGAAACTAAAAGCTGTTTAAATTTTGCAGCATTTTTTCCTTGCAACATATCAAAAGTCAAATCGGCATTTTGAAAATCAATTTGCCCTAAAATAACTTCAAACGGATTGGCATTGGTATTTTTTGAAGTATCTTTTACAATAGTATCTGAACTGGCAAAAGCATCTATTAAAAACTGAAAATTAAAAGTGCTATCTTCTTTTTGGTAAACATTTGCTACAATATTATCAATATTTACATTTTCAACATCTACTTTTTTCCTTAGCAGATTAAAAATTCCAAGGTCTACATTTATATTTCCAGCATACAATAAAGTATCTTTATTTGTATCTTCTGCATAAATTCCTTTTAGAGAAACATTGTCAACAAAATTTATAGCTACTTTATCTATTCTTAATACTGTGTTGGTGTTTTTTGCAATAATATTTGTTGCAATATTGGCTAGTTTAGTTTGCACAAAAGAGAGCCTTAAACATAGTAGTAGCAAAAGGATAAAAATTAAAAATTCAGCTAAGAATTTTAAGAATATTTTTAAATATTTATTCATTAATTATCAATCACTTTTTCGTTTCGTTTTACGGCACATACTCTTTTCGTAAGCTTTTTTAAAATTAAAAGAAAAGAACATAAAAAATAAGCCAGCTATCTCAAAATTAACATGTTTTGAGTATCTAACCTTATAAACACAAAAAGTAAAATAGTAAACGAAAGCAATGACGAGCCACCATAACTCAAAAAGGGCAATGGAATACCAATTACGGGTGCAAGACCTATTGTCATAGCTATATTTATAGCAAAGTGAATAAAAAATATACTTACCACTCCATAACCATAAACTCTAGAAAATTGAGAGCGTTGTCGTTCTGCTAAAAAAATAAGCCGCAAAAGAAATGCTACATATATAGTTATTAAAAAAAAGCTACCAACAAAGCCAAACTCTTCTGCTACAGATGTAAAAATAAAATCTGTAGATTGTTCTGGTACATAATTAAGCATAGTTTGTGTTCCTTTCAAATATCCTTTTCCAAAAAAACCTCCAGAACTTATTGCAATTTTAGATTGTTCTAAATTATAACCAACATTTGATGGATCGTGAATTTTTCCTAAAATAATATTAATTCTATTTCTATGATGCTCTTTTAAAATATTGTTAAACAAATAATTTACACTTAATGTATAAAAACTAACTGCAAAAAAAACACCAATCAAAAGCTTTATTATAGGCTTACCGCTTCTATTTAAGAAAAAACCTACACACAGTATTATAGTAAATAAAAGTGCCAATATTATGTAAGGGAAAGTAAAATTCTCTGGTAAAATAGGAATAATGAATTTTGAAAAAACGACATTAATTATTATAAAAAACAATGACCAATAAATTAATTTCAAAATTGGATAAGCATCTTTCCTATTGTAAAAAAAAACTAAAATCAAGACAAAAGCATAGCTCATAATTAGTACATAAGAACTAAACAACAATGCCATTACAGAAAAAAATATTAAGCCAAAACCTATAACTAAAAATGAAGACTCTAAACCTTCTCGATGAAGTAAAAATACTAAACTAGAAAACACCAACATAGAACCAACATCACCTTGTAATAGTATAAGACCAATTGGTAAAAAAAGAATTGCAGCAGCAGTAAACTTATCTTTTAGTTTTTCTAAATTTATATTATAGCTAGATAAGTATTTAGCTAAACCTAAAACCGTAGCAAATTTGGCTAACTCGGCTGGCTGAAAAGCAATAGCACCAAACTTAAACCAAGATTTTGAGCCTTTAATTTCAACACCAAAGAGTAAAACACCTACAAGCAAAAGCATTATTAAACCATATAATATATAAGCAAAAGAAGTGTAAAATTTACTATCAAGAATTAAAATTACTATTGCTACAAATAAACTTAAACCAAAGAAAATAAACTGCTTTCCATAAGAAGTGTTAAACCTAAAAAAAGATGGATTTATTGGAGAATACGTAGTCGCATATATAAAAGCTAAACCAATACAAGCCAAAAGCACATATAATATTACAGTTATCCAATCTATTTTGCCTAAACTATTATCTCTTCTCATTGTGAAAGCATTGTAGAATCAATAAATACGGCATCTAAAATAGATTTTTCTAACCATTTTCTACTATTCATTATAGTATCGTTGAGGTATTTTTCTATTATGAGGCTTGACATTGGTGCAGCAAAAGCAGAACCACCACCAGCATTTTCAACTATTGTAGCTACTACAATTTTGGGCTTATCAATTGGTGCAAAACCTGCAAAAATTGAGTGATGATCTCCGTGTGGGTTTTGTGCAGTACCTGTTTTTCCTCCAAAAATTAAACCCGGAATTTTAGACCTTCTTCCTGTTCCTATATCTACTACTTGTAGTAAACCTTGTGCTATGGCTTCCAAGTTATCTTTACTTAGTTTTGAATCAATTTTTAAAAACGGATCAGGGTTTTTATCATCAATTTTTTTAATTAAATGTGGCTCTATATAATAACCTCTATTGGCTATTATGGTATAAAAATTTGCTAATTGAAGTGGCGTAACAGTAATTTCGCCCTGTCCTATTGCTAAAGAAATTATTGTAGAAGCTCTCCAACTTCCATTATAAAGTTTATTGTAATATTGTGTTGAAGGAATATTGCCTTCTTTTTCTCCCAATAAATCTATTCCAACTTTTCTATCAAAACCAAACTGCGTACAATAGTTTTTCCAGATTGTATATGCTTGTTTCGAATCTTGGTATTTTTCATTGTCGATATTTGTTCTAAAAACATGCCAAAAATATGGATTGCACGAATGCTGAATAGCATCCATAACATTTTTTGCAGAAGTATGCCTATGCGAGCAGTGCAAAGTATAGCCAGGAATAGAGTAAGATAAATTACATTTATAAGGAAAGTTTTTTGAAATAATACCTTCTTGCATGGCAATAGCCGCAGTTACAGGTTTAAAAGTGGAACCAGGAGGATATTGAGCCATAATAGCTCTATTAAACAATGGCGAAAGTTTATTTTTTTGTAATAATTTATAATTATCGCTTCGTTCTCTGCCTGCAAGCATATTTGGATCAAAAGTAGGATTGCTTACCAGAGCCAATATTTCACCAGTACTTGGTTCTATGGCTACTAAGCTGCCTATTTTATTTTGAAGTAATTTTTCGCCATACATTTGCAATTTTACATCTAAAGAAAGTTTTAATTTTTGCCCTGAAACTGGTTTCAAATCTTCAAGTCCTTCATTAAAAGCACCTTTTTGATTGTGAAATTTATCTACAAAAACATATTTATAGCCTCTTTCGCCTCTAAGATATTCTTCATAAACTTTCTCAATGCCACTTTTACCAATATAATCTCCTGGTAAATAATAATTATCTGAATTTTTTATGTCAGTACTATCAACCTCTCCAATGTCTCCAAAAATAAGCGCACCTGTGCTGTGTTTAAATTTTCTTATAGTTCTTGGCACGCCATAAAAACCACTAAATTTAAAGCTAAATTCTTGAAACTTAGTAAACTCTAGTGAAGTAATTTGCTTTAAAAAATCATTGGATCTGTAATAAGAAATTCCCGATTTTAGCTTTTTCATTTTAGAAATAAATTGTTCTTTTTCTATATCTAAAAGCGAGCAAAAAAGTGTTGTATCTAAATCTTTTACTTGTCTTGGAATTACTTTTATATCATAAATTGGTTGGTTGTAAACTAAAAGTTCGTCATTTCTATCGTAGATAAGTCCTCTATCTGAATATAGTTTAACTTTATTTATGGCATTGTTTTCTGCTGCTTCTTTATACTTTTTGTCTATAACTTGTAAAAAAAATAATTTCAATAAAAAAATAACAGCTATAGCAACAATTAATATTTGTAATACGCCTTTTCTATCGGTATATTTCTTATTCATTTTTTAGAACTTTTAAACCCAAATAACAATAAAAATATAACGAATACAGAAACTACTAAACTTATAATTATTAACAATAAAGTATGAAACAAATTAATAAAATTACCAGCCTCTATAATAAAATAACAAAAATGATGCACACCTAGCAAAGCACTTATATATATAAACATCCAAGCAAAGCCATTGTTTCCAATAGATGGGAAAAGTACTTTATCTGACTTGCTTTCAAAATAATTTAAAAAATGTGGTCTTAAAAATGCCATTAAAGTTGTAGCAAATGCGTGCATTCCCAAGGTTCCATTAAAAAAATCTATAAGTAGTCCTAGAAAAAAACCTGCAGTAATAAGTGTAGCTGGCTTGGTATTAAAAGGCATTAATAATATAAACAAAGGAAAAATATAAGGATTTGCCAAACCATGAATATTAATTTGATTTAAAACCATTACCTGTAAAGTAACCAAGCCTATAAATATTGCGATATGTTTGGGCGTACTATTCAATGCTTAATGTTTTTATTTCTTCTTCTGCAAAATTTTCGATAACATAACAGTGGTTAATCTTCGCAAAATTAACCGAAAGCCTAATTTTAACTTCTAAAAAACTACTTCCTGCTATTGTTTTTGCTTCTTCTACAAAACCGATAAGTTCTCCTTGAGCAAATATTTGAGAATAACCACTTGTAATTATTGTATCGCCTTTTTGTAACTCTACATGATTTGGTATTTCAATAATATTAGCAAAATTATGTTCAACTTTTTGCCATTTTAAAGTACCAAAATAATCTTGATTTTTAACTTTTACGCTTAAACTAGATTTTGCATTTGTAATAGGCATTATTAATGCATAATAATTTGTAGCATTTACAATTACACCTACTACTCCATTGGGTTCTACTACGCCCATATCTTGTTTTACACCATCTTTTAGCCCTTTGTTTATATATATATAATTTAGTTTTTTATTTACAGAATTACTTATTGCAAGTGCCGGAATATATCTTATGGTTTTATTGGTGTCTAAAACTAAGGTATCAAAAGAAAAAATATTTTTTGTTGAATCTATAACTGAACTATCAATTTTATAAGGAGGAATTAAAGTGTATTCTACTTTATTTATTCTATTCTTTAGTCGTGCGTTTTCTTCTGCAAGTTTTTGGTTTTCTTTTTTTAGACCAAAGTAAATATTTACACTTTTAAAACTAGAATGAATTGTACCTGTAAAGAAATTTGAAGCATTTAAAAACCCAGCTTTATGGTATTTATTATTTTGAACTATAAAACCAAAAGAGATTAATATATATAATAGAAATAAAAAAGCAATCTTATATTTTAATAGAAAATCAAGTAAATTATTCATACTTTTAAAATGCAGTTATTTCTAGCTATTTTTTATTACATTAAAAAAGTTAAGTTGTCTTTATTGGCAAGTGCAACACCTGTTCCTCTTACTACAGCTCTTAAAGGGTCATCTGCTACGTGAACTGTTAATTTTGTTTTTTGAGACAAACGAACATCTAGTCCTTTTAATAATGCGCCGCCACCTGTTAAATACAAACCAGATCTATATATATCTGAAGCTAATTCTGGAGGTGTGTTTTCTAAAGCCTTTAAAATGGCCTCTTCTATTTTAGAAATAGATTTGTCTATGGCGTGAGCTATTTCTGAATAACTGACCATAATTTGTTTTGGAATACCTGTCATTAAATCTCTACCGTTTACAGCATAATCATCTGGTGGTGTTTCTAGTTCTGTAAGTGCGGCACCAATGTTTTTCTTAATTTGTTCTGCAGTTCTTTCACCAATAAGCATATTGTGCTGCCTTCTCATATAATCTACAATATCGGCTGTAAATTCGTCTCCAGCTATTCTTATAGAATTATCGAAAACTATTCCAGATAATGAAATTACGGCTATTTCTGTAGTTCCACCACCTATATCTATAATCATATTTCCATTTGGTTCTTCTACATCTATTCCTATTCCAATTGCAGCTGCCATTGGTTCATATATCATTTTTACATCTTTACCACCAGCAGATTCTGCAGATTCTCTAACGGCTTTTTTTTCTACTTCTGTAATTCCAGAAGGAATACAAATTACCATATTATAACTTGGTTTAAAATAGCTTTTTTTGTCGCTATCTATCATACCAATCATGCCTCTAATCATTTCTTCAGCAGCCTGAAAATTTGCTATTACACCATCTTTCAATGGTCTTATGGTTTGAATATCGCTATGGGTTTTTTCGTGCATCTGCAATGCGCGCATTCCTACAGCCTGTACTTTGTCTGTTTTTCTATCTATGGCTACTATTGAAGGTTCATCTACTACAACCTTGTCTTTATGAATAATTAAGGTATTTGCGGTACCCAAATCTATAGCTATGTCTTGTGTTAGGAAATCGAAAAAACTCATTTTGTTGTTTGTTATGTTGTCTAAACCCTTTAAAGGTAGTGTTTTTTATACAGAAAATATAATTTAGTGTTTAAAGTGCCTTACTCCTGTCATTTGCATGCTCATATTATTATTATCACAAAAATCTATAGAAAGCTGATCTTTTATAGATCCTCCTGGTTGAACTACGGTTTTAATACCTACTTCACAGGCTATTTCTACACAATCTGGAAAAGGAAAAAATGCTTCTGATGCCATTACAGCGTCTTTTACATCAAAGCCAAAGAAATTTGCTTTTGCAATAGCTTGTTTTAAAGCATCTACTCTAGAAGTTTGCCCGCTTCCCATTCCTATTAACTGCTTGTCTTTTACCAATGTTATACAATTAGATTTTATGTGTTTCATTGCTTTTACGGCAAACTCTAAATCTTCAATTTCTTTTGCCGATGCAGATTTTTTAGTTACTTGTCTAAAATTTTCTTTGCTTTCTATACTGTCGTCATAGTCTTGCATTAGTACTCCGTTTAGCAAAGATTTGTATTGCTTTTTTTGAATGTCGAAAGTTTTTTGCTTCAACATTACTCTGTTTTTCTTTTCTTTTAGTAATTCTAGTGCATCAGCATCAAAATCTGGTGCAATTACTACTTCACAAAATAGTTTTGTAATTTCTTTTGCCGTATCTAAATCTATGGTTTTATTGGTAATTAAAATACCACCAAAAGCAGATTGATTATCACAAGCCAAGGCTGCCAAATATGCATCTTTTAAAACTGCTCTCGAAGCTAAACCACAAGTATTGGTATGCTTTAAAATTGCAAATGTTGTTTCTGAAAATTCAGATATAACATTTACTGCTGCATCTATATCTACCAAATTATTATACGAAAGTGCTTTTCCGTGTAGTTTGTCAAATTTTTCTTCTAGTTTACCAAAAAAAACTGCTTTTTGATGCGGATTTTCTCCATATCTCAAAACTTCCTTTTCGTGAATACTTACTTTTAAAGGTCCAGATTCTTTTCCTTCATTAAAGTAATTGAAAATAGCCGTATCGTAATGAGAAGAAACCATAAATGCTTCTGCTGCAAAGTTTTTTCTATCACTTATTTCTGTAGAACCATTTTTTTTGTTTAAAAGATTCAATAAATTTTCATATTGATTTCTATTTGAAACTACTAAACTGTCTTTGAAGTTTTTTCCTGCAGCTCTTATTAAAGAAATTCCTCCAATATCAATTTTTTCAATGATTTCTTGTTCTGTTCCGCCAGCTTTTACCGTTTCTTCAAAAGGATAAAGATCTACAATAGTTAGGTCAATTTCTGGAATATTATATTCTACCAGCTGGTCTAAATCTTGTTGATTTTCTCTTCTAGCCAATATTCCACCAAATATTTTTGGATGTAAAGTTTTTACTCTTCCACCCAAAATAGAAGGATAATCGGTAAGTTCTTCAACTGGAACAACTGGCACGCCTTGTTGTTCAATAAATTTTTGAGTTCCTCCGGTAGAATAAATAGTTACACCAAGTTCGTTGAGTTTTTTTACTATTGGCTCTAGTCCGTCTTTATAAAAAACAGAAATTAGGGCAGCTTTAATTTTTTGCATGTTTGGATAAATTTTAACTAAAAATCATTTTTTTCTTAAAAAAATAGGTTTTAAGCAGAAAAGAGTTATTTTTTTTGCAAAAATAGTAAGAATAAGGCTCAAAATAAATTTTCTGCAATATATTTCTCAATAATTTGTGGATAATGTTTATGTTCTAATTTTAAGATTTTTGAAGCAATATTTTTACCTGGGGCGCTTTTGTAAAGCGTCACTTATCTTATTTCGTTTTACCTGGGGCGCTTTTGTAAAGCGTCACTTATCTTATTTCGTCCTGAAATAGGTTTATATAATCTAGGGCACTTTTGCAAAGCATCACTTATCTTATCAAAAACTTACAATCCTAAAACCACACACATATTTTAAAGTATTTTTTATTACATTTATACTTATGTCTGAAAAATATAAAGTCTTTGACAGTAAAATGCCACATTTCATTACTATTACAGTTGTAGGCTGGGTAGATGTTTTTACAAGACCAAATTACACTACGATTTTAGACCAGTCTATAAAGTATTGTATAACTAGTAAAGGTTTAATTGTCTTGGCTTATGTTTACATGACAAATCATATACATCTAATAGTAAGGTCGGAAGAAAACAAGATTCAAGACATCGTAAGAGATTTTAAAAAATTTACATCAAAAGCATTGATAAAAGAAATAGAATCTAGCAATGAGAGTAGAAAAGTTTGGATGCTAAACAAGTTTAGTTTTGAAGCAGATAAAACTAAAAGAGGTGTAAAGTATAAATTTTGGCAAGACGGTTTTCACCCAATAGTACTTGACAAAAATTATCTTTTAGAACAAAAATTAGATTATATACATCAAAATCCTGTAAAGGCAGGTTTTGTAAATAACGCCGAAGATTGGAAAAATAGTAGTGCTAAGTCTTATATGATGGATGACAAAACGATTTGTATTTTTGAAATTGATTTTATTCGTTGATTTTTCGGATTATAAATCCTGCATAAGAATAGTCACGCTTTACAAAAGCGCGCCAGAGCCAATCCTGCATAAGAATAGTCACGCTTTACAAAAGCACGCCAGAATTTTCTGCAATATATTTCTCAATAATTTGTGGGTAATGCTTATGCTCTAATTTTAAGATTTTTGAAGCAATATTTTTTGGCGTGTCAGTTGCTAAAACTTCTATTTTTGTTTGAAATAAAATTTCGCCTTTATCATATTCTTCATTTACCAAATGTATAGTTAAGCCACTTTCTTTTTCTTTAGCATCAAAAACTGCTTGGTGTACATTTGAACCGTACATTCCTTTGCCTCCATATTTTGGTAAAAGCGCTGGGTGAATATTTAAAATCCTTTCTGGAAATGCTTGAATTAAATAACTTGGAATTTGCCATAAAAAACCTGCTAAAATCAAATATTTAATATCTCTTTGTTGTAAAAAATGTATTAAAATATCGTCTTCATAAAAAGTTTCTTTATCTATTACCATAGCATCAATATCAAATTCTTCAGAGAAATTTAATACACCAGCATTTTTTTTGTTAGAAATAATTAAATCTACTTCATAGTTTGCTTGAAAAGAATGTTCTATTATAGCTTTAGCATTAGAGCCTGTGCCTGATGCAAAAATGGCAATTTTAGTTTTAGACATTGTGCAAAATTAAGTAAAATGTTTTAATCTTATCGTTATAAATGGAACTCCAAAACTTGGTATTGAAGAAGCAAACTATTATGAATTTACCTTCGAAGCCGTCATAGGTATGAGGCACGACTGCGGCAATCTGTAAAGTATTTATAACAAATGGCAATTTATACTTATTGTGTGTTTCAGACTAATAGATTGCTTCAAAAGCAAACAAAGCTTTTTCGCAATGACGAGAAAACTAGAATTTTGGTAAAAACAAAAAACTCTATTTAATTACAAACGATTTTGTATAGTTTTCTTCTAAATATTCCATCATTATAATGTATTTACCAGAAAGATATACGCTGGTATTTAACTGTATGTTGTTATATCCTTTTTTCAACTGAATGCTTTGCTTTTCTGTCATACTTTTTCCATATATAGAAAACACTTGCATACTACACAAACCTTCGTCTTTAGTAATAATATCAAGTTGAACTTTATTTTCTGCAGGATTAGGATATGGATTAGAAAACTGTACAATACCGTCCAATAATTTACAGGTTTTATTGTTATTGAAATTAACTTCTGTATTGTCGTTTACATTTATAGCTTCTACACAAACATACTTAGTATTTTTTATATCGTTAATTAAATAATAAGCATCAAAAGTATAGTTAGTAGCAGAACCAATTGCAATATCTTGCTGCCATTGTTGTGCTATTTTATTGTCTTGGTCTAAGTTTAATAGCAAATCAGCATTTGTAATTAATCTTGTTCCAACATTTTTTATCTGCAATTTTGGTTTTATAGAAAAACTTCCATTCACATTTTCCTGTATTTCAAATTCAAGATTTGACAATTCTATATCTAAATCAGAAGGAATTATAGCAATTTCTTTTTCTATTTTATCAGCGCAATTATTGCTATTTGTAGCAGTAAGACTTATATTAAATATTCCATTTTCATTAAAAGTATAGCTTGGGTTTTCTTCGTTAGAAAATCCTGTTCCGTCACCAAAATTCCAGTCATAAGCATTTACTCCTGTTGTAGAATTATTAAATTCAACTGCCAACGGAGCAGTTCCATAATTAGGACTAAACTCAAAATCTGCACTTGGTTTTTCGTGTACTGTTACAAAAACTGCGGTATCATCTGCACAACCATTTTCTGTTTCTATATTTAAAGACGCTACATATATAGACTGCTCTGCAAAAACATGTTTTATAGAATCGCCGCTATAAGCAAAAGTATCTATTTGCCAATGATAAGTAATTATAGAATCGTTTAAAACAAGACTATTGTCATAAAACAAAGACTCATCATTTTCACACGCTTTATCATAATTAAACGAAGCCTTTGGTTGAGGGGAAATAAATACATTTTTAGCAACAGAATTTTTACACCCAATTGCATTTTCTACTTCTAAATTTACAAGCAAACTTCCTACATTATCAAAAACCATTTTGGGACTTTCAAGGTTTGAAGTAGCTATATTTCCGAAACTCCAATTCCAATCAACTACAGAAAAAGAAGACGTTTCATCTATAAACAAAACCGAATCGCCAATACAGCTATTGGTAAAAGAAAAATCTGCTGAAAGTTCTGGGAATACTTCTAAACTATCTGTGTATTCGTTTAAGCAGCCAAAATCTGACTCAACTATAAGTTTTAATTCACTATTACCCTCAGAAGCAAAAATTAGACTTGGATCTTCTTGATTGCTTTCTAAAGTATTATTTATATACCAACTATAATTATTAATATTATCTGGAAAAAAAGTGTAACTATTGTCATTAAAATTTACGCTGTTTTTTGCACATATTATTTCTTTATTAAAATTTACTACTGGCAATCTATATATATACACAGGTTTAGTGATACTGTTTTCACAATTTGAATCTGTATAAATGGTAAGATTTACATTATAAGTCAAATTATTTGAATGCGTGTACTGGCTGGAACTAGAACCAGAAACTGAAGTGTTGTTTGGAAAACTCCATACATAATTATTGATATTATCTAATCCAGCTGCACTAGAAACGCTTGTAAAATGACTAGGATTTCCAAAACAAACTGTATCTGCGATAAAATCTATACTTGGAGAAGCTAAATTTATTACCGAAGCAAGTATTGTGTCTTTTACTACACAGCCATAAGCATCGGTAACTTCTACATTTATTAAGGTATCAGCAACAGTATTTAGTTCTATAAAATAATTGGTATCAAATGTAGACCAATTGTAAATATAAGGTTCGTTGTTTGTAGTGGTTGTTTGTAGTTCTAAATTACTCCCAAGGCAAAAATCTCTATCAGCACCCAAAGTAGATTGTATAGAAAAGGAATCTATACGAACATTTACTGGCTCAGAATTAATAATGCAACCATTTGCGGTATCATTTTGAGATATAAAATAATTGCCAGATGATAAATTAAATAGTGTATCAGCAGTGCTTCCGTTTGACCAAGTATATTCAAAAGCACCTAAATTTGTGTAGCTTAAAAAAAGATCGTTTTCTAAACAAGAAATTGTGTCTGTTTGGAAGCTCAATTGCGGCCTATCTCTTACTTCTACTTCTATAGTGTCTGTAAGCGTTAATCCAAAACTTTTTACAGTAACCCAATAAGTTCCAGATGTTGTTGCTGTGATGCTGTCTACGTTGGTTTGACCATTTGACCAAGTTATGCTGGAGTAGCCATGGTCTGTTCTAAAGCCCAGTCTATATTCATTATTACAAACTATAGTATCTTTACCTAAATCTGGATAAGGAGTGTATTTTGTTCTTAGATAGTTTTCTACTAAAAGGCGAGATGAGTCTGAAAGGATTTCGTTGTAGATTAGGATGTCTCCTATGTAGCCATGGAAGTTTAAAGTTACAGGATTTTTACGACCACCTATTGCATCAAAAGTGAAATAGTCACAATATGTACCGCCAGAACTAGTAATCCCATTATTAATATATGTTTTGTTATGAACTAAAGAATTTATGCCCCATTGAAAATAAAGATTGTTGTTATAAATGAAATTAGTAGCAGTGGTGCCACCAAAACCTATACCTCCTGAAAGAGTGCCTCCGCTAAAAAGACCACCAACTATAGGAGTGGCACTACTCAGAACATAATTTACAACTTTATTTAAACTTATATTCTTATATGCAGATATTACTGTAAAGTTAGTGTCGGGTATATTAAAAAAGTCTAAGGCTAAAATGGTGTTTGTATTCCCACTAAGCCCACCAAATTGAACCACATCTAAATCATTTATATTTCCAGGTTTTAATTCTGGTTGGATAGTTGTATTAAATTGAGACGCAGAATACTGAATATTGGCTAAATTATTCCATTGAGAAACTTTATTAAGTGAAGAAGAAATACCAGATTGAGCATTTACATGATAAACAATAATTCCTATTGAACTCAAATCAAAGACTATAAAAGACTTTATGGACGAAGTATCTAAAGGAGTTAAAATGCGATAATAATATTTGTCATTTGTAAATTGATTTGTTTCAATTTTTATTTTTTTTTTGGAGGAACTATACAAATTTGATAAAATAAAGCTAGAGTCTAATGATATTTCTATTTGCCAACTAATTGAAGGATTTAAGTCTTCCCAAGAGAAAGAAATACTATCCGAAAAATTTGTGAAACAGGCATTTTCAATTGGAAGTTTTAATTGAATTGCCTGCGAATAACTTTTATATATAAAAGCAATAAAAAGAACAAGAAAAATTTTTTTCTGCATAAATACTTGATTAATAAGTGTTTTTTTAAAAATGGTTGTACTTGCATTCATCCATTAAATGAATAAATGTACTTAAAAAATTGCTAAAAGATATTACTTTTGCAAAAATAAATTAGAATAAATTGAAACAAGAGCTAAAAATTATAGAATATAAGAAACAAAATAAAACAAGTTTTCTTGATTTATTATTTGAAGGGTTTTCTAATATATATTCGTCAAATTATTTAGCTTTTCAGCTTGCTAAAAGAGATGTTTCTGCTCAATATAGACAATCTTTATTAGGCTTGCTTTGGTCTTTTGTTATGCCCTTGAGTACCGCTTTTTTGTGGATTTTTCTAAGAGGATCTAATACAGTTACTTTGGCAGACACTGGCATGAATTACGCATTATATGTTTTTATAGGCACAATGGCTTGGGCTATTATTACAGAATCTATTATGGGACCAATCAATGGCACTTTAAATATGAGAGGAACTTTATCTAAAATAAATTTTCCAAAAGAGGCACTGATCGTTTCAAGTGTATATAAAACACTGTTTAATACAGGTATTAAATTAATTATTTTAGTTGCAATGCTTTTTTATTTTAAGCAAACTATTCATTTTTCGATTTTATTATTCCCTTTTAGTCTATTGGTTATTTTGCTATTTGGAACAGCTTTTGGTTTATTGATTACTCCTATTGGTTTGCTCTATGGTGATGTTAGTAGATTACTTGCCCCCTTATTTCAAGTATTGATGTATTTAACGCCCGTTGTTTTTGCCATGCCAACAAAAACGGGAGGTATTTTTAATAGTTTATTAGTATTGAATCCTTTAACGCCTTTGGTCAATAACTTTAGGAATACTTT